>JAWVZC010000089.1:0-13169 GCA_033722415.1 Balneolaceae bacterium
CCGGGTATTCCGGCAGCTGCTTGATCGGGAACTGTTTCCAGGAATCGGGAGACCAGTCTTCCGGGTTGGCAATTTCGGGTGCTACGGAATTTTCTTTCTTTAACATCATCGTCTAAGATTGCAAACTGCAGATTTCATGAACGTCAAGGTTAGGCAAATATAAAGAAATGAGCAATTTAATTGTATGATTGACGGTCACCTCTACGCATTGTTTCCCATGAGCCGCAACCTGCCTTTAATTATTAGGCTCAAGTGCAAATAATCCTTTATTGTTAATGTATGCAAACTTGTTGTCGGTTTTTACCAGCCCGAGACCGCCCCGAAAATCCCAGGCGTAGTCAAAAATCGGTTCGATGATCGCCCGCCCGCGTTTGTCGATATAGCCGAACCGGTTGCCCGATTTGACCCGGGCCACTCCATTGTGGAAGGCGAATGCCCGATCATACACCGGTTCAACCACAAACCGGCCCGACCGGTCAATATAGCCATAGCTGTAGGTCTCCAGGTTATCCGGTGAATCCGGCATCGCCACGGGAGCCAGTCCTTCGGAGAACGGTCCGGCCTTTAGGTACTGCGATTCTATTACCACCCGGCCGTGGATATCGATATAACCGAACTGTTTGAACTCGAGCTGAACAGCTGCAAGACCCTCTGAAAAGTCAGCAGCCTCGGGGAATTGCGCCGGAATTACAAACTCCCCGCTTCGGTCGATATAGCCCCACTCCCTGTGGGCTGCCGTCTGTACCCGTGCCCGCCCGTCACTGAACGGTTTGGCATCCAGGAAGCGCGGTTTGATCACAAATTCCCCTTTTTTGTTGATAAAGCCCCATCGCCCGTGTTTATCGAGCTGTACCGGGGCCAGTCCGCCGCGAAAGTCGCCCGCGTCATAAAAGCGTGGTTCAACGGCATAATTTCCGGCGTGATCTATGTATCCATACTTCCCGTTCTGTTGAACACGGGCAAGCCCGTTCGAAAAATTGTATGCGGCATCAAATTGCGGTTCAATAGCCAGACGCCCCCCGGTATCCAGGTAACCGACCCGGCCCAGCACATTAAATGCAGTAAACCCCTCGGAAAATGTGTACGGCCAATTGCGGTCAGGCAGGAATTTGAACTGGGGAGGAATCTGAGTTTTCAGCGTGGAATCGATAAACCCCACCTTGCTGTTTTCGACATATGGCAGCAGGGGAGCCGTCTGCTGTTTCGTGGTACTGCAATTCGCCAAAACTACACCCGCAATAATAAGGGCAGTGATCTGAAGCTGTATCCTGATGCTCATATTTAGAAAGATTTATATTTACTTGTAGAAGACTTTGATGAAGTAACTATTTGTTATACACCAGACGTGAACCGGTAACTAGTGATGACTCCGAATTCTGAACCCGCTGCAGGGTTATCACGGGAAATGATTACCCGGAATATTCGCGAAACAATTAACCTGCCGGGTTAAGCCACTGATGTAGCTGATCAATAAAAATTTCCTGTAGCTCAATGTTACCTGCAGCTGCGACGGGCTGCAAAATTTGGGAATAATCCGAGGGTACTTACAGGTTGCCAGACAGGGAATGAACAGGGGAGTGGACCGTAAAAAACGGAGATCCCAGGCAAACCAGGTGCATGCTGCATGCCCTGCTGAATTCATGCAATCGGTATCGGTGTAAACCCCGGATTTCCAGTTTTGTTTCAGAAATACCCGAAACGGATCTCTCCTTGAACATGTTGCCTTTTTTTTTGGAAACGTGGTCAATTCCTGCAGAATTTTACCTTACAATTAGCGTTCGATTAGTTATCTTTAGCAGTTTATTCCTAACCCCAAAATCTACAGATTCTTTGCGAGAACAGATCGTTATCCGCGGAGCCCGTGAACACAACCTCAAAAACATCGATGTCGATATTCCCCGGGAGGAGCTGGTCGTGGTCACGGGGATCTCGGGATCGGGTAAATCTTCCCTTGCTTTTGACACAATATACGCCGAGGGGCAGCGCCGTTTCCTGGAGTCGCTCTCTGCCTATGCCCGCCAGTTCCTGGGTATGATGGAGCGCCCGGATGTGGATTTCATCGACGGGTTGTCTCCGGTCATATCCATTGATCAAAAAACTACAAACCGGAACCCGAGGTCTACCGTGGGCACTGTCACGGAGATCTATGATTTTCTTCGCCTGCTGTATGCTCGCATCGGGGTGCCGTATTCCTGGAAAACCGGGAACAAAATGGAAAAGCAGAGCGCCGACCAGGTGGTCGAAAGTATCATGGCGTTAACCGAGGGTACCAAGGCCTACTGCCTGGCTCCCGTGGTACGCGGGCGGAAGGGGCATTACCGTGAGCTGTTTGAACAAACGATGAAACAGGGGTTTGTGCAGGTTCGGGTGGACGGGGAATTTATGGACCTGGAAGAGGATTTGAAGGTGGACCGGTACAAAACCCACAATATCGAAGTTGTCGTCGACCGGTTTGTGATCAACCCGAACAGCGAGAAGCGCATCGCCGAAAGCGTAAGGCTGGCTCTGGAGATGGCCGATGGTAATGTGATTCTATCAGTACCGGGAGAGGAGGGAGAATTCAAGGATCACCTCTTTTCGCAGAACCTTTTTGACCCGGAAAGCGGTCTGGCCTATGAAGATCCCGCTCCCAATATCTTTTCATTCAACTCGCCGTACGGGGCCTGCCCCAAATGTGACGGGCTGGGATACACGCATGACGTGGACCGTACGCTGGTGATACCGAACCCGGAGCAGTCGATCGCCGAGGGTGCCATCCGTTTTCTCGGGGAGCCGCGGGATATCTTCGTGTTCAAGCAGCTGCAGGCTGTTCTCGACACGATGGACCTCGATTTTGAGACGCCGATCGAGCAATACCCGGACGAGGCGCTCGAGCTGCTGTTTGAGGGGGGGGGAGATAAAAAATTTAATGTCAGTTACGATTTTCGTGATGACAGCGTCACCTACAAGCACTCCTTCAAGGGACTTCGCAACATCATTCGTGAGCAGTACGAGGAGAGCAAGTCCAACAAGCAGCGAGACAAAGCGAAAGCATTTATGGCCAGGCTCACCTGTGACGAGTGCGGGGGGGGACGCCTTAACAGGGAAGCGCTCTCCTATAAAATCGATGGCTACAGCATCGATGAACTGGTGAAAATGGACCTGGATACCCTCCGTGATGCCATCAACGGCCTGGTATTGAGCGAGCGACAGCAGAAAATTGGGCACCAAGTGCTGAAAGAGGTGCGCGACCGGGTGGATTTTCTGCTAAACGTCGGTCTGAATTACCTTACGCTGGATCGTGAAGCCCAGACGCTGTCCGGCGGGGAGGCACAGCGAATTCGGCTGGCCACCCAGATCGGGACCCAGCTCGTCGGGGTGTTGTACATCCTGGATGAACCGAGTATCGGGCTGCACCAGCGCGACAATATCAAGCTGATTCGTTCGCTGGAAACCCTCCGCGATCTCGGTAATAGCGTTATCGTGGTGGAACATGACCGCGAGACGATAGAACACGCCGATTACGTGCTGGATCTTGGTCCCGGTGCGGGAGCTCACGGCGGGGAGATCGTGACGGAGGGACAACCTGATGAGCTGGATCCCGAATCCATGACCTCGAAATTTCTCAATGACGAAGAAGTCATACCCTATCCCGACGAGCGGCGCGAGGGCAACGGTAAAACGGTACGGCTCACCAACGTGAGGGGGCACAATCTCAAGAATCTGGATGTCGAAATTCCGCTCAACAAGTTTATCTGTGTAACCGGAGTCAGCGGCAGTGGCAAAAGCTCTCTTATCAACCAGACGCTGGCCCCCATACTCTCCAACTATTTTTACAGTTCCAAGACCGTTCCGCTTCCTTACGACGATGTGGAGGGGCTCGACAACCTGGATAAAATCATTTCCGTGGACCAGAGCCCGATTGGCCGAACTCCCCGCTCCAATCCCGGAACATACACCAAGGTGTTTGACCATATCCGGTCACTGTTTGCCGAACTTCCGGAGTCCAAGATCAGGGGATATGACCAGGGGCGGTTTTCGTTCAATGTGAAAGGGGGGCGCTGCGAGGCCTGCAACGGCGACGGGGTGCGAAAAATTGAGATGAACTTCCTGCCCGATGTCTATGTGAATTGTGAAACCTGCAATGGCAAGCGCTACAACCGGGAAACCCTGGAGATCTACTACAAGGGAAAAAATATTGCGGATGTGCTGGAGATGTCCATTGAAGAGGCCAGTGAATTTTTCGACTCGGTTCCCGCCATTAATCGCATCCTCGGCACGCTTGTGGATGTGGGGCTCGGGTACTTGACTCTGGGGCAGCCGAGCACCACCCTGTCGGGCGGCGAGGCCCAAAGGATTAAACTGGCACGGGAGCTTTCGAAGGTGGGAACCGGCGATACACTCTACATTATGGATGAACCGACCACGGGGCTCCATTTCCAGGATGTGCGCATGCTGGTGGATGTGATTCAGCAACTAGTCGACAAGGGAAATTCCGTTATCGTGATCGAACACAATCTGGACCTGATCAAGGCGGCCGACTGGATTATCGACCTCGGCCCCGAAGGCGGCGTGGGGGGCGGTGAAATCATTGCCCGGGGAACCCCGGAAGAGGTTGCGGATTTCGAACACAGCTATACCGGCAAATACCTGAAAGAGGAGTTCGAGCGCGAAGAGAAAAGAAAAGTGAAAGCCTGATCTCCATTTACAACTTGTTTTAATGCAGATAAAAACGTTGGTTCCAATGAGACGGGAAAGAGAGCCTGGGATTAACACGCTGACTTATGAAAACAAACACCGATCAGGAAACGGGTTGGGAATTTCAGTTTGAACCCTACACCGAGCACAAGGTCCCATCCGGATTCGTACTTCGAACAGAGGTAACCTCATTCTGGAACAAAATTTTTCACACCCCGGCGGAAGACGATCACCCGGAACCCGCTGCCGGCGATCTGGAGCGGTTGAGTGACCGTAATCTCGAACGGGTGGTTCCCGAAATACAATCTGATAAATGGTATCAGGCTCTTGATAAACTCACCGAAGTGTTTACTGACCAGCGAAAACGGGGACCGCTGGTTATTGTCACCCAGCCGTACAGTATGTTGACAAGCGTCATCAAAAGCTGGGCTGAGCAGCGTAACCGGCAACTGGTTTCCGCACCGGAATTAAGCGGGGATCTTGCGAACAGCAGTAATAACCTGCTCCCCGGGTCCGATTGGATCATCCCGGATCTCAGAAGCTGGTTTGAGCGATCCCCGGATGGATTACAGAATATTCGGGCATTACTTTCATATATTCAGGCAGCAGCCTCCACCCGCGGTATCGTCGTATGCAGCAGCTGGGCCTGGAACTACCTCGACAAGGCAGTGGGCCTTAAAACCTTCGATACCCGGGCCTACACTCTCCGTTCGCTGGATGCGGAAGCACTGGCCGGCTATTTACTTGGGTATGCGGAACGGGCCACTGGTCGTGAAGTTGAATTCTGCAATTCTACAAACGGTAAGTATGTGCTGCACCGGCAGACCGATCCCCAGGACCGGGACAAAAAGGAAGTTCAATTTAACGATCTTATCGAACAGCTGGCCTCCTATTCCCGCGGAAATATGACACTGGCCTTCCGCTTTTGGTCCAACTGCCTCAGAACGGAACCGGACACCGATATTGAAGAGAGCAAGCAACAAGAGAAAATGGGCAATGGTACGTTAACCTACTGGGTCATCCCCTGGTCTGAACAGGATCTGCCGGTAGTTCCCGCCGGATTTAACTGGCTTCAGAACACGATATTACACACCCTGATTATCCACGGGAGCCTGGATACAGCGCAGTTTTCAAGGCTGCTTCCCCACACGGAAGATGAACGTAACCGGGCATTTGCAGACCTGGAGCAGCATGAACTCGTTGAAACCCGGAATGACCGGTATCGGGTGGCAATGGAGGCTTATCCGGCGGTTCGTCAGCACCTGGCCCAAAACGGATTCCTTACTGACAAGTTTTAAAAGAGTGTAAATTCCGAATACCATGATTTCATCGTAAACTGGCAACCTATGGAAAATTCCCTGCAAAATGTACTGCGAGACCTGAATGATATCGCGGTTCTGCAGATCGTATTCATAATAATCGGCGCGATCACTGTTTACTGGCTGGTTCAAAAAACACTGCCGCGAATTGCCGACAAGCTCTCCGGCCGCTGGCGACTTTATCTGCTGGCTACGGTTCCCGTCGTTCGCCTGATCGTGGTGGCTGCAGCCCTTTCAATGATAATTTCCCGCATTATTCAGCCAACTGTTCAGAACCTGTTTGCCATTTTGGGCGCACTCGGGCTGGCTCTGGGTTTCGCCTTCAAGGACTACGTTAGCAGCCTGATCGCCGGGGTGGTTCTGCTCTACGAGATGCCCTTCCGCCCGGGCGACTGGGTGGAAATCGAGGGTACCTATGGAGAGGTGAAAACGATCGGGATACGAGCCGTTGAAATTGTGACTCCCGATGACAGCATAGTGTCAATTCCCCATCTTAAATTGTGGGATCACCTCGTGTCAAACGCCAATGACGGCAGTACATTCCTGATGTGTGTAACTGATTTCTATCTGTCTTCGGATCACGATTCGCAGCAAGTGAAACAGCTCTTGAAAGATGTGGCATTGACAAGCTGTTTCCTGCAGCTTGAACGACCGGTAACGGTGATAGTATCGGAAGAACCGTGGGGGACCCACTACAAAGTGAAAGCGTATCCCGTGGATCCGCGAGATCAGTTCCAGTTCAAGACAGATATCACGATCAGGGGCAAAGAAGCACTGCAACAACTGGGAATTTCGTTCGTAAACCTGCCGGTACTCGAGGCATTTAAGACGGGGAGTTAGAAGCCACTGAAACGCCTCCTCATACCTCCATCACCATTGTGAGGCAGGATTTTGGAGGGATCAAAATCAGGAGAAATGCTGAAATCAATCGTAATTCCGGGTATCAGTATTGGTTCAGAAATGGTGATTTTGATTCCGGGGTGGAATAAATGGTTGTAAACGGTAGATGTTATCCGGGGTATGTGCACATGAGTAATAATACCCGGATCAAAGGTGTTAATAGTTAGAATCAACAGAAAAAAATGGTGTGTTGCTGACGGCCCTTAATCGCAAGAATTGGCAATCGTTGGCATGGCAATAAATGGAGTATATCTAACGTCCAAATACTCGTTAACCAAATAAAAAAACGTGATGAATCTATTTGCAAAAATAACATCAATAACAGTGATTGGCCTGGGGATACTCGTAACGGGATGTGCAACAACTGGAAACAGCAGCGAGTCCGGGTCTGCAGGATCCACCGGGACAAGTGTAGAAGTCAACAATGCCTCGCAGACACTGGCCGACTATCTTCGCAGGGTATCCGGGGTCACAGTCCAGGGTTCCGGTGACAATGTCAGGGTTTTTGTGCGGGGAGCCAGTACTGCCAGCGGTAATAATGAACCCCTGTTTATCATTGATGGCAGCAGGGCAGGTCGTTCATACCAGCAGGTAGTGAACAGGGTCGATGTCAACGATATTGACCGGGTTCGGGTGATCAAGGGATCCGAAGCGGGATCTCGCTACGGGCTCGAGGGCAGTGCCGGTGTCATCGAGATCAGGACGAAGAGAAACTGAGCCGCCCTTCCGGTTCTGATACCGGGTATGAGCGGCGAACACGGTATGGGTTCACTGCATCAGCTTGGCAATAGCGACCGTCGACCGGAATTTTTGTTTGGTAAACCCGAACCGATACGTCGGTCTACCGGTGAATGAGGTGGGATTTTCACATTATTTCGGTTTGTTCCACTCTTACTTTCTGCCTATTTTCAGCCACTTGTGAGATACTTTCGATCCCATACCACCAAAATATTACTCATCGCGGCCGTATGGTCCGGACTGGCGCTCTACCTAGTGCGGCCAGTTCAGGCAGAAACGGCCACCAGCTCGTTTACTAGCTGGCTGGAAACCGTGGTCAAGCAAGGGGATGAAGACTCCGAACATCTGCGTAAAAAACTCGCCCGGCTTTCTGATTCGGGGAAATCACTCGATTACCTTCTCCAGCAGGCCTCCGAAATTATCAGTGAACACAACAGCGAGGTAACGCTGCCGCTGGAAGCGCGGGGTTCGGATACGGAAAAAGTGTACAACTTGCTTATCTGGGAATGGAACTCGTACCAGACCGGTAACGGTATGGGCAAAGCGCCGCTGACCTCAGCAAGTATAAAATCCAACTTTCTCACCTCGGTAGATAAATTATCCCACACTCTTCACGGTTCGTTTTCCGCAAGCGATCTGCGAGAAAAGATTTTCGCCAAACCCGAGCCCAGCCCGGTATCTACTTCTCTTTGTCACTTTCATATTGTCCCACTCTCGGGGGGAGTGGCCATTGGAGCTCCGTAACTTGTTTGCCCGCCCGTTACCTGCATTTCGTTTTTGAAATCTGTTCAATTTCAACTTACTAACGTTTAATCCATTCGCATTATGAAAGATAATGGCTTTAAAATAGGCTCGATTATAGCTTTTTTGGCTATTTCCATCTACTACCTCTGGCCGACGGTAGCATACTGGCTGGAACAGAATTATATAGAAGATCTTCCGGAGGCCGAACGTGTTGAATATGTGGAAGAGAATGACGCACGCCTCCAGAACCTGCGTTCCGAGATGCTGTCACTCGGGCTTGACCTACAGGGCGGTATGCACGTGACCCTGGAGGTGGGCACCCCCCAGCTGGTGTACGAACTGGCCGGCCAGTATGCCGATACCACGCTCCAGAATATCATTGATATTGCCGAGCAGCGATCCCGCCAGGAGGGGACCGACTTTATTGACGAGCTGGTTCAGGAGTTTGAAAATCGTGACTCTAACGCCCGACTGAGCCGTTACTTCCGGTCGGATGCCGACAATATCACCCGTCGTTCCTCAAACGAGGAGGTTCAGCAGTACCTGCAGCAGCAGCGTGATGAAGCGGTGGACCGGGCTATTGAGATCATCCGCACCCGTGTGGACCGCTACGGCGTGAACGAGCCCTCCATCTTGAAACAGGGCAACAACCGGATCGTCGTGGAGCTGCCGGGCGTGGCCAACAAGGAGCGGGTTCGCAGCCTGCTGAAAGGTACGGCCCGGCTGGAGTTCAGGCTGGCCGCCGATCCCAATGACCTGGCCACGGCGCGAAAGCAGATCATGAGCTACTACGACCAGCAGGCCGCAGCCGGCGACACGGTGACCCAGGCGGCACAGGGCGGGGGGATAAACCCGCTGGCGCAGGTGCTCAACACGCAGCAGCGAAACCAATACGTATTTGGGTATGCCGCCGATTCTGACACCGCTCGCGTCAACGAGCTCCTTAGCGACCCGGAAGTGCAGCAGATGATACCGCGCAACGTCGAGCTGATGTGGGGGGCCACCCCGTTCCAGACCACCCAGGACGGGGCGACAGAACTGTTTGAACTGATCGGCGTGCGCGAATCGGTGGAGATGACCGGTGAAGTGATTGAAGAGGCCCAGGTGACGTTCGACCAGACTACCAACGCCCCTCAGGTATCTATGAGCATGAACAGCGAAGGGGCGCGCCGATGGGCCCGGATCACCGGTGCCAATATCGGCAAGCCGATCGCCATCGTACTGGACGGGTATGTCTATTCCTATCCCAATGTAAACACCAAAATTTCCAACGGTCGCTCGGTAATTGAAGGGATCGGCCAGGTGACGGAAGCCGAAGACCTGGTAAATATCCTGCTTTCGGGTGCACTGCCGGCCCCCCTGGATATCGTTGAAGAGCGCACGGTAGGGGCTACCCTCGGTGAGGCATCGATAAAATCAGGATTTTATTCCACCTTCATCGGCCTGGTCTGCGTCGCCGTCTTCATGGTGGTCTATTACCACCGGGGCGGGGCCATCGCCGACCTGGCGCTGATGTTGAATATCGTATTTATCCTGGGGATCCTGGCCGCATTCAACGCCACGCTCACGCTGCCCGGTATTGCCGGCATTGTGCTTACCATCGGTATGGCGGTGGACGCGAACGTGCTGATATTTGACCGGATCCGGGAGGAGCAGCGAACCGGGAAAACACTCCGGGCCTCCATTGATGCCGGCTATGCCAACGCCATGAGTGCCATTGTTGATGCCAACGTGACGACATTCTTTGTCGGGATCATTCTGTTTAGCTTTGGCGTGGGACCGATCAAGGGCTTTGCCGTTACGCTGATGGCGGGTATCGTATCCTCCCTGTTCAGCGCCATCGTCATTACCCGGGTGGTTATTGACTGGCTCACGCGCGATCGTACCGCAGAGATCAGCTTCGGGTAACATTTCGAAAAAAATCAATTGAATAAAAGAACGAAGGAATCTGAATTATGAGATGGTTTGAAACACCCAGTTTTGATTTTATTAAGGCACACCAGCGCGCCTACTATGTTTCCGGTGCACTGCTCATCATTTCGATCATCGCCATTGTGACCAAGGGGCTGCAGTATGGCATCGACTTCCGCGGCGGAAAGGAGTTCGTACTGGAATTTGAGCAGCCCGTCGAAGTTATTGAAGTGCGGAGTGAACTTTCGGATCCGCTCGGAAGCACCCCGGAAGTAAAGCGGTTTGGATCTCCGCTGGATATCCTTATTCGAACGGACAATCCGGGTGAAATCACCGAAGTGCAAAACATCATTACGAGCACAATGTCGGATATCTATCCCGACAACCCGGCGCGGGTTATCAAAACCGACGTGGTAGGACCCCGATTCGCCGAAGACCTGAAAGCGGGAGCCCTCCAGGCGATTATCTTCGCCCTGATTGTCATATTCGTGTACATATTGATACGATTCAAGAACTGGACTTTTTCGGCCGGGGCCGTGGCCGCCCTGTTCCACGACGTTTTGCTGGTGCTCGGAGTCTTCACCATCCTGAACGATCTCGTCCCGTTCAGCATGCAGATTGACCAGGCCATTATCGCCGCCTTTCTGACCATCGTGGGGTACTCGCTGAACGATACGGTGGTGGTGTTCGACCGCATCCGGGAAAACTCCTTGCTGTACAAAACGATGGAGTACACCGAAATGGTAAATAAAAGCCTGAATGACACGCTCAGCCGTACCGTGATTACCTCGGTTACCACCTTGTTTGTAGTAACGGTGCTGTTTATCTTTGGCGGTGAAGTGTTGAAGGGCTTTTCATTCGCTCTCATGCTTGGAGTTGTCGTGGGAACATACAGTTCGCTGTTTGTGGCAAGTTCGTTGGTCGTTGAGCTTGAAACCCGAACAAAAAAAGCTTAAATACAACTCCTTACAGTTTAACCAAACAGGAGATCCAAAAATGAACTTTAATGTATCCGAGCGATATAATTGCGTAGTGCTACAGTTTAAGGGCAACGTGATGGGCGGACCTGACGCTGTCAAACTCAATGAGAAGCTGCATGAATTGATCGAGGAGGACAAAACCAATATTGTTGCCGACCTCGGCAAGGTAAAATTCATGAACTCCTCGGGGCTCGGGATGCTTATCGGCGGGCTTACGACCATGCGCAAGGCCGGTGGAGATCTCCGTATTGCAAACGCCACAGATAAAATTGAGAGTTTGCTGGTGATTACGAAGCTTGTCACCGTATTTAAGCATTATAAATCGCTCGAAGAGGCTATCGAGTCCTATTCCGATTCGGAAGAAGAATCAGAAGACAATTAATTGTATAACCCATTATTGAAAAGAGGGGTGTGGTGAAAAACACCCCTTTTTTTGTGTAACAACCATTTTATGGCAATTCGTGTAGTAGTAGGCGCCCAGTGGGGAGATGAAGGTAAAGGAAAAGTTGTTGACCTGCTCAGCAAAGATGCAGATTTCGTAGTCCGTTACCAAGGAGGGGCCAATGCCGGACATACCCTTAAGTTTGATGACCAGGAGATCGTTCTTCACCTGGTGCCCTCCGGAATATTCAACGGTTCAGCGAAATGTGTAATCGGAAACGGGGTAGTCATCGAACCACGGGCTCTTTTGGAAGAGATCAATAATATCCGGGAACGGGGGATCGAACTGGAAAATCGTCTCTTCATAAGCAGTTCGGCCCATGCCATCCTGCCGTATCACAAGCTGTTGGACCAGGTAAAGGAAAAACATCGCGGAGAGGACGCCATCGGTACGACAGGACGCGGCATCGGTCCGGCGTACGTAAGCAAGGTATCGCGGGTTGGTATCCGTATGGCTGACCTGTTTCACCCCGATATCCTGGAGGAGAAAATCCGTACCAACCTGGACGATATCAATGAAGCACTAACTCACATCTACAAAGAGGAACCGCTGCAGGTTGAGGAGATCCTGGAGGATACCATGGAGGCCGCCGATGAACTATGTCCCTATATCACCAATACGGCGTCTCTGCTGCACAGGGGGATTGAATCCGGCAAACACATACTGCTGGAGGGGGCCCAGGGCAGTCTTTTGGATATCGATCACGGAACCTATCCCTACGTGACCTCCTCGTCACCGACCGCGGGGGGTGCCTGTACCGGTACCGGTATTTCACCCCGGGCCATTGATCATGTGATGGGTATCACCAAGGCGTACTGTACGCGGGTAGGCAACGGGCCGTTTCCCACCGAATTGACCGGGGAGATCGGGGAATTTCTGCGTAAAGAAGGACGGGAGTTCGGTGCTACGACGGGCCGTCCGCGACGCTGCGGGTGGATCGACCTGGTGGCGCTCAGGTACGCCGTTCACGTCAATGGTATTGATGAACTGGCCATCACCAAAATTGATATCCTGAATAATTTCGAACAGATTAACGCCTGCACAGCATATCGGGTTGAGGGGCAGTTAACGGAAGAGTTTTCCCCCGATCTCTACGAGATTCAACATGCGGAGCCGGTTTACAAAACGTTCGACGGGTGGCAATCGAACCTTTCGGATTGCAGCTCCTTCAGTGACCTCCCGAAGCAGGCCAGCGAGTATATCCGCTTTATTGAGCAATATCTCGGGGTCGATGTCACCATTCTTTCCAGTGGTCCCAAACGATCCGAAACGATTCTTATCGATTAATGCTGCCGCTGGCCGGGTGATTTGAATCGGTCGGCAGGTGAATCACCAAAGGGATAACAGGCAAAACAGTGCATACCTTTACACTGACATACCGGGTACATGTTGCGGAGGGAGAACAGATCGAAGAGAAAGTTGAAAATATCTGTCTCGAACAGAGTGTCGAGTTACCCC
>JAWVZC010000090.1:0-12906 GCA_033722415.1 Balneolaceae bacterium
TCGCATTCATCGGCGTTCGGATTTCATGGCTCATGGTGGACAGAAATTCCGTTTTGGCACGGGATCCCTCCTCGATCCGTTTTTTGGCCTCTTCAAGTTCCGCCACGTTTTGTTCCAGCTGTTTCTTTTTTTCGTTAAGCTCGTCATTCAGTTTCTTCTGCTCCTCCAGCAGACGCTGTGTTTCCTGTTCGGCCAGCTCCTTAGAGTAGGAGAACGAGTTGAAGATCATCCACGTAGTGATAAAAGCGGCGGAAAGCACGCTCCACTTGACCATCCAGTACCGCTCCTGCGAAAAATAGATTTTGTCAAAGATGATGTAATCGAGGATAAAGTAGGAAACAACCGAACACCCGATGCCCAGGTTGCGCAGTATGTTACGGTCGGGGTCGAAAAGCAGGATCGAAAGGCCGCTGGCGGGAATAAAGAAGGTTTGTATCAGCATATTGGTGCCGAACACCGAGCTGAGGATGATGATGGCTACATCCACGTAGATGATCAGCATAAATTTCGAGGTATTCTCGTACCCTTTGCGGGCCAGGATCGGAATCAGCGTAAAGGCGACAGCTTCACATAAAAAAAACCAGGAGAGAGAGATCGATTCATTCAGGTGAAAGGCCACAAGGAAGATGAGACTGACCCCTGCCAAAAAAAAAGAGACCGAGTTCAGAACGATCAAGCTGCTTTTCTTGATAACATCCTGCCGGTTCTGTTTGAGGTCGAGCCCCAGAGCATACCGTTTAAGAGCCGTAAGAGTGCCCATTAAGCCTAGTACCATTTGTAATTACAAAACAAGAAGTAACAAAGAATTACACCTCGGGCAAAATTTTTAAATGCATCTTAATGTTCGTTAGAGAATTGTACTGCCTGGTGAACTCCCCGCCGTTCCTGTTTCTGCCGTTTGTCAGTTGCTGTAGATGATTCGTATTGTAGCTGGTATCCGTGTGGTCAGGAACCGGTTTGCTGCTGTAGCTTACTCTTATAGGCCATCGCGTATATCTTCATTTGCTTAACCATCGAGGCCAGCCCGTTGGATCGGGTTGGAGACAGGTGCTCCTGCATTCCGATTTTTTTGATGAAGCGCGGGCTCGTGGCGATAATCGTGTCGGGGTCCTGTCCCGAATAGAACCGGACCATCAGGGCGACCAGTCCCTTGGTTATTGCGGCATCGCTGTCGGCCTCGAAAATGACCTTGCCGTCATCCAGGTGGGTGTGCAGCCAAACCTGCGACTGACAACCACGCACCAGGTTTTCCTCGACCTTGTATTTCTCATCGAGCGGCGGAAGCTGACGTCCCAGCTCTATGATATGCTTGTACCGCTCGGTCCAGTCGTTCAGGGCCTGGAACTCGTCGATAATTTCCTGCTGTATTTCCTGAATATCAGCCATACCTGTGCGGTTTCCGCTTTAAATGGTTACAAAAGATAAGAATAAATTTGAAAGATGTTTAAACACCGGGGGTTATGACCTGGATTATTCACCAAGAAAATATTCAGACGCAAGCCGAAGTTGAAATAGTGAGTGAAACGTATTTCTATACGTTGAAGAAGTTATGTCAACTTCAACGAGGCATATGGGTAAATTCCGCAGTGCCGTGAAACGTTTACATTGTCTGTATTTCTTAATGACCGGTTTACATATGTGAAATAACTGTGTAAGGTATCAACAAACATTATTTCTGAATAATCCAGCCTACAGAGCCGGCTCTTTCTTCGGTTTCCTGCTCACCGCCCCGCGAATTCCCACTACCGATTGATGGTTGGTATCCCAGATCGGGCGGGCGTAATCGACAATTTCAACATATTCATTGTCGGCCGTCTGTATGCGGTAAGTGCATGTGCAGCTTTTGCCCTCCAGCGCGTTCCGGTAATGTTCATGAACCTTGCTGAGGTCGTCGGCATGGATAAATTTCTTGTAGCCGCCTGCCTGTTGTGCTATATCGGGCGAAAAACCGGTAAAGACCGGGAAATCCTCCGATACGGTTTCAAACACCGGTTCGCCGTCTTTCAGCTGCAGCCGGTAGGTAAACTCGGAAGCTTTCTCCACGATGCGGCCGAAGTCCCTGTTGCGGCGCTTCAGGGTGTCCATGATCCGTTTTTGCATAGATACGTTAAGAATTTCAGCGCGTATCAGGGTGCCGTCTTTGAGCCGCAGCAGGCTGGTACTACCTTCAATCTGGATCGGTACGCCGGATTTGTGTCGAATCAGGCCCTTGAAATGCTGGGCATCAAACGCCTGCTCGCCCCCGCCACTGTCAAACCGGTTTTTGATCGAGTCGCGGTACCTGTTCGGGAAGAGATCCCACACTTTTACCTGCTTCAGTTCATCCTTGCTGTAGCCCACCAGATCACGAAACGCCTTGTTGGCCATTACGATGTTACCCTGGAGGTCCACGTCGAGAACGGTTTTGTGAGATGATTCGCGCAGATCGTCAAACTCCTGACGGGTATCCACCAGTACCTGTTCAGCCCGCTTGCGCTCGGTGATATCGTGTTGGTAGGAGACCCAGTGGGTAATATTGCCCTCCTCGTCCGTAAGAGGATGAATATCCCACTGGTTGACAAATTCGGAGCCGTCCTTGCGGTAATTGATCGCCTGTCCAAAAAAGGATTTGCCCTTCCGTAGTCGCTCTTTGAGCTTGTCGAGCACCTCGCGGTCGGTCTTGGGGCCCTGCAGGATACGAGGCGTCTTGCCGATCACCTCCTCTTTGCTGTAGCCGGTCATTTTGGTAAAGCCGTCGTTTACGTAGACAATACGCGGGCCCGGTTCCTCCAGGTTCAGCTCGGTAATAACGATGGAGTCATAATCGTTTTTGATTGCCGATTCCAGCAGGTTGAGATGTTTTTTGTAGGTGTCTCTCTCCTCTTGTAATTCAGCAAACAGTGTTTCAAGCTCTTTTTGTGCGTCCTTGTCTTTACTGAGTGCCGCCAGTTTATCTTTCCAGGTAGACTCCATCATTCCGAATTTTATGTTCTCATGTCAACAGTTAAGCGGAACGAACAAGATGAAAGGTTTGCATCGTTCCAATTAACTAAGTTTTTGTGAATATTTTTCGTTCCAACAAGATAAATTGAATTACCTGGGTGTACGCTACCGGTCCAGCAACAGTTTGGCAATGGTGTTGAGCTGCATGTTGGAGGTTCCCTCGTAAATTTTGCCGATTTTGGCATCGCGATAAAACTTCTCAACGGGATACTCCTTCACGTAGCCGTAACCGCCAAACAGGTCGATTGCCAGGGAGGTTACGCTTTCGGCCACCTCTGAAGAGTGGTACTTGGCCATGGCGGCCTCTTTGGTGAAGGGCTGGTCGTTCTCTTTCATGCGGGCGGCGTTATATACCAGCAGGCGGGCCGTTTCGATCTCGGTCACCATTTTGGCAAGCTGGAACCGCACACCCTGGAAATCGGCCACGGGTTGACCGAACTGCCGGCGCTCCTGGGTGTAGCTCAAAGCGGCGTCAAAGGCGCCCTGGGCAATGCCCACCATCTGTGCCCCGATGCCGATACGCCCCTCGTTCAGTACCTCCATCGCCACCTTGTACCCCTTGCCGGGCTCGCCGAGGATGTTGGATTTGGGTACCTTGCAGTCCTCCAGCAGTACCTCGCAGGTGGAGCTGGCGCGGATACCCAGCTTGTTCTCCTTGCCCGAGACCGATAGTCCCTCAAAATCGCGCTCCACTACAAAGGCGGTGATCCCCTTGTATCCCGCATCCGGGTTCAGGGTGGCAAACACAATGAAAATATCGGCCTCGGCCGCGTTGGTAATCCACATTTTGGCGCCGTTCAGCCGGTAGTGATCGCCTTCGTCGGTGGCGCTGGTCTTCATGGCGAACGCATCACTGCCGGAATCCGCCTCCGAGAGGCAGTAGGCTCCCACTTTTTCGGTAGCCAGCTGCGGGAGGTAATTCTGTTTGATCTCTTCGTCCCCCCAACGCAGGAAGGCGTTGTTGACCAGGGTATTCTGCACATCCATGAACACCGCGGCGGAAGCGTCCACCTTCGAAATCTCTTCGATCGCCAGGATCGACATAAAGAAATTGCCACCCGCGCCCTGGTACTGTTCCGGGATCTCGATGCCCATTAATCCCATGTCAAAAAATTCCTGCACCAGGTCGGGATCCAGACTGGCCTTTTCGTCCATGTTCTCGACCTTCGGTTTGATGTAGCTGTTGGCAAAGTCGGCAGCCGCCTCTTTTAACATGCGTTCATCTTCGGTGAAACTGGTCAGGGGGGTAAGTTTTTGCTGAAGTTGTTCCATGAGTAGCAAATCAAGTTTTTTGGAAATAATCTCTGTTCCCTCTCAACAATACTCGGTGATATGATATTCATTTTCGGGTTCAGTTGACAATATTAAATGAATCAATTGCGGGAATCTGACGTTGTCAACATTGCGTACCACTGGTTATCTTACATCAAAAACGGGAAACGTGTCATGAGTAAGCAGGTACAGGATACGGGGCAGCAGCTGTTTGACGAATTTCCACCGGTGTCGCGGGAGGAGTGGGAGAAGGTGATTGAACAGGACCTGAATGGCGCCGATTACCGGGAAAAGCTCAAGTGGGATACGAAGGAGGGGATCGAGGCGCTTCCCTTCTACCGCCGTGATGACCTTGAGGATTTGCAATTTACCGGGCCCGTACCCGCCGGGAAGAAGCAAAAAAATGCGTGGCGGATCTGCCAGCCGGTATTTGACCAGCGGGTTGATGATGCCAACAACACGGCCCGGGAAGCGGTAGATCAGGGAGCCGATCTCCTGTTGTTTGAATTTCATGTCCGGCGTACCGAAGGGGCTCTGGGCGGAGACCTCCGGGGAACCGACATCCAGCGGCAGGATGATTTTTCCCGGCTGCTGAAGGGGATCGACCTGGAAGAGACCGGTCTTAGCTTCGATTCCGGGATGGCCACACCCGTATTGCTGGCGATGCTTCATAATGAACTGAAAAACCGCCCTGTTGAGCGGAATGCAGTAACCGCCCGTTTCCTGTACGATCCCTACACCTACATGGCAGTGAAAGGACAGATGCCCAAACCGGAAGAGTCGTTCCTGGACGATGCGGCCCGGATGGTGTCGTTTTGCCGCGATAACCTGCCATCGGTGCAGTGCCTGGGTGTGGATGCCCGTACCTGGCACAATGCCGGGTGCACAATTACCCAGGAACTGGCCCTGGCCCTCTCCACCGGCAGTGAGTACCTTGCAAAATTATCGGAACGGAACATCGGGCTTGATCAGATCACAGCCAATATTCATTTTTCCTATGGGATCGGCAGCAACTACTTCCTCGAAATTGCGAAATTCCGGGCGGCCCGCCTGCTTTGGCAGCAGATCGTTGAAGCCTACGATCCGGAAATCGAACAGGTGATATCTGCTCATATCAACGGGGAAACCTCCAGGCGGAATAAAACGATCTACGACCCCTGCACCAACATGCTGCGCACCACCACCGAAGGGATGTCGGCCGCCATCGCGGGGTGCGATTCGGTTACCGTGCACCCGTACGACATCTCGTTTCAGCAACCGGATGCATTTAGCCAGCGTATCGCGCGCAACACGCAGCACATCTTCCGTGAGGAATCGTATCTCGACCAGGTACACGATCCGGCTGCCGGATCCTACTACATTGAAACGTTGACCGACAAGATCGCTCGCGAGGCCTGGAAACAGTTCCAGGAGATCGAAAAGCAGGGGGGAATCAGCAAGGCGATACGGCACGGCAGTGTGGCTACGATGATAGAAAAGAGCAAACGGGAACGTGACGAGGCGATCGCCACGCGTGGACGAATTTTTGTGGGAACCAACCAGTACCCGAACAATGAGGAACGGGCCTCTGATAACGTGGTATCGGCCGGGAAGACGGTATCTCTGAAGGAATCCGGTAACGACATGGAGATTGAACGTTCCCGGTTACTGGATTCGCTGGCCGAAATTTTTGATCTGGGCGGGATGCTCGGCGACGTGGTGCCTGGCCTGTACGATCACGGCAAGCAGCTGTTCCGGGCTGTTGAACCGTATCGCGCGGCCCGACCGTTCGAGGAGCTCAGGTTGGCTACAGAGCATCATTCGCGTACGCCCACGGTGCTGATGCTGCCGATCGGCAACCGAACGATGTGCAAGGCCCGTTCCACATTTGCCTCCAACTTCTTCGGATGCGCCGGGTATGATATCGCCGATCCGATAGGGTTCGAGAACGTGGAGAACGCGGTGGAGGCCGTAAAACAGCATCAGCCGGATATTGCGGTGCTCTGCAGTTCTGACCAAGAGTACGAGGAACTTGTAGAACCGATCTGTACAGCGCTTGATCACCTGAAAAATAAACCGATAGCCGTACTGGCGGGATATCCCGAAGAACATATCGATTCCTACAGGAAGGCGGGCATCGAGTTCTTTATCCATCGTAATTCAAATGTACTGGAAACACTGAAGGCGTTCCACCAGAAACTCGGAATGTTGGAGCGCAGATAACGCCCGGTGCACGGGTGTGAGCCGCTTAGGTATATTTCGGTAGCTGCGAGCATAATTCACGTAATTTCCGTACCGACCACTTAGCATCAAATTGCCATGAGACCAGACTTCGCCGACATAGCTTACGAATCGATCTTTTCCGACAACGGGAAACCCCGCCCCGAAAATGCCGACGAAGAGTGGGAGACACCGGAACAGATTCCGGTTAAAGGGTCCTATTTCGAAGAGGACCTGGAAGGGATTGGCCATCTCGATTTCGCGGCCGGCATTCCGCCCTACCTCCGTGGACCTTATGCCACGATGTACACGTTTCGGCCGTGGACCATCCGCCAGTACGCGGGATTCTCGACAGCGGAGGAGTCCAACGAGTTCTACCGGAAAGCCCTGGCACAGGGACAAAAGGGATTGTCGGTCGCTTTTGACCTGGCTACCCACCGCGGGTATGATTCCGATCACCCGCGGGTAACCGGGGATGTGGGCAAGGCCGGGGTTGCCATCGACTCGATACGGGATATGAAGATCCTGTTCGACCAGATTCCGCTCGACGAAATGTCGGTCTCCATGACGATGAATGGGGCGGTGATTCCCATCATGGCGTTTTATATCGTGACGGCCGAGGAGCAGGGGGTCCCCAAAAACCAGCTGGCGGGTACCATCCAGAACGATATCCTGAAGGAGTTCATGGTTCGTAATACCTATATCTATCCGCCCGGACCCTCCATGCGGATTATCGGCGATATTTTTGCATACACCTCGAACTATATGCCGAAATTCAATTCCATCTCCGTCAGCGGGTACCACATGCAGGAAGCAGGGGCCACCTGCGATCTGGAACTGGCCTACACGCTGGCCGACGGGCTGGAGTATCTGCGAACCGGCCTGGATGCCGGGCTGGATATCGATGATTTCGCCCCGCGGATCTCCTTTTTCTGGGCGATCGGGATGAACCACTTTATGGAGATCGCAAAAATGCGGGCCGCCCGCATGCTCTGGGCCAAGCTGGTAAAACAGTTCAATCCCAAAAATCCAAAATCGATGTCACTGCGCACCCACAGCCAGACCTCCGGCTGGAGTCTGACCGAGCAGGACCCCTACAACAACGTCGCCCGAACCACGATCGAGGCGATGGCCGCCGCGCTTGGGCACACCCAGTCACTCCATACCAACGCGCTGGATGAGGCGATCGCCTTGCCGTCCGATTTTACAGCCCGTATTGCCCGGAATACGCAGATCTACCTGCAGGAGGAAACCGGCATCATCCATGCGGTGGACCCCTGGGCCGGCTCCTACTACGTGGAGTACCTGACCGACCGCATTGCGCGGCGGGCCTGGAAGCTGATCCGCGAGGTGGAAGAGCTGGGCGGCATGGCGAAGGCGATTGAAACCGGCCTACCCAAGATGAGGATCGAGGAGGCGGCCGCCCGAAAACAGGCACGGATCGATTCGGGCAAGGATACCATTGTCGGTGTCAACAAATACAGGGTTGACAAAGATTCACCGATTGATATTCTTGAGGTGGATAATACGAAGGTCAGCAGTACCCAGGTGGAACGCCTGGAAAAGTTGCGGAAGGAGCGCAACGAGCAGGATGTACAGCAGGCGCTCGACGCACTGACCCGGGTGGCCGAAAGCGGCGAAGGTAACCTACTGGAGGCCGCCGTGGAAGCCGCCCGCCACCGGGCCACACTCGGGGAGATCTCCGAGGCGATGGAGAAGGTCTTCGGGCGTTACAAGGCAACGGTACGATCAATTTCCGGCGTGTATTCTTCAGAAATCGACAAGGATCAACAGTTTGAGAAGGCACAACAGCTGGCGGACCAGTTCGCCGGGCTAGAGGGGCGCCGCCCGCGCATCATGGTGGCCAAAATGGGGCAGGACGGGCACGACCGCGGTGCGAAGGTGATCTCCACTAGCTTTGCGGATCTCGGCTTCGATGTGGATATCGGTCCGCTGTTCCAAACACCGGAGGAAGTGGCGCAACAGGCCGTGGAAAACGATGTGCATATCCTGGGGGTCTCTACCCTGGCGGGGGGACACAAAACGCTGGTTCCCCAGGTTATCGTGGAGCTTGAAAAGCGCGGGCGGGACGATATTATGGTAATTGTGGGCGGTGTTATCCCGAAAAAGGATTATGAATTTCTCTATGAGAAGGGGGTAATCGCTATTTTTGGGCCGGGAACGGTCATATCGGTGGCGGCCCAGCAGATTCTTGAGATTTTAATTGCGAGCCGAAAAGAGCAGCAAAATTCAGGCTGAATGGTTGACGGAGTGAAGTTTCAGGATAACGGCGGAAGACCGAGAAGCGCTCAGCCTTTCAGGTCGTTCAGCTGGTAACCGTGCTCAAAACCTTGTCCGTGGTGTAGCTTCTTCAGCCCTTTTTCGATGATATCGGTTTTGATATCCTCCGGGGCACGGGTCTGTTCCTTCAAATCTTCTATCTTGTCCAGTATCGAGTTGTCCTCCAGTTCAATCAACCATTGGATAAGCTCGAGCTTCCTGTTCTCAATCTCCATAATTCCTGTTGTGATACGGGTAATTTTCTGTATTATTCCATTCCATCAGGTCTGTTGCTACCAAACGCAACGGTATCCTGTGGGAATATATACAGTCTCTCACTATTAATCTATTGATAACCATTGCCAGAATCTGATTCAAAGCAAGAGAACGAATCCAACGAACACAGCGTAACCGGTTCGGTGAATCCGAAAGGCCTGGAACGTATGCAGAACAGGCGCACCATGCTGCAGGCCGATGAGTATGTTGCCGGTATTCGCAACGGGGACCGAACGATTCTGAGCCGGGCGATAACCCTGGTCGAGAGTACCAACCCCACCCACCGGCAGATGGCGGAAACGATTATCGAACAGTGCCTGCCCCGAACGGGGAATTCGATCAGAATCGGCATTACCGGTATTCCCGGGGTGGGAAAGAGCACGTTCATCGAAACGCTGGGCAATCATATCCTGCAGGAAGGCCGAAAGCTGGCTGTGCTGGCGATCGACCCGAGCAGCATCAAAAGCAAGGGCAGCATTTTGGGAGACAAAACGCGGATGGAAACACTGGCAAATCATCCGGATGCCTATATTCGTCCCTCCCCGACCGGCGGATCCCTGGGCGGCGTGGCGCGAAAAACGCGGGAAACCATCTTTCTCTGCGAGGCGGCCGGGTACGATACCGTTTTTATCGAAACCGTGGGTGTGGGACAATCGGAGACGACCGTACATTCGATGGTCGACTTTTTCCTTCTGCTGATGCTGGCCGGGGCCGGGGATGAACTCCAGGGGATCAAACGGGGCATCATGGAAATGGCCGATCTGGTAGCCATCAATAAAATTGACAGTAGTGATCCCGTGCAGGTAACACAGGCGGTACGCGAATACAAAAACGCGCTTCATCTGTATCCCCCGCCCGAATCAGGCTGGGGACCGGAGGTAACCACCTGCTCGGCTGCCACGGGCAATGGTATTGAGGAAATCTGGGCGCTGATCGGTGAATATTTTTCCCAGACCAGGGATAGCGGCTTTTTCAGGGATAAGCGTCGCCGGCAGGCGCGCAACTGGATGTACGAAACGATCCGCCAGCGGCTTATGGACACCTTTTTCGACGATCCCCGGGTAAAAAAACATCTTGATGAAGTTGAGCAGAAGGTGCTGAGCGGCAGCATCAGCTCATTCAATGCGGCAGACCGGTTGCTGGAACTGTTCCAGGAAAAGGAGTGACATTCGTGGGGCTGGGTATGTCGCAGATGTTGTGCCGGTCCGGGACGCTGTAATTACCGGATAAAGAGCCGCACATCTCCGTCATCCGTTTCTATATCAACTCGGGCGTTACCGCCGGGCAGGCGATACTCGGTAAAGTTCTCATTTCTGCCGCGCTGCTGGAAGTCGGAATCCGCTGAAACCCGTACATCGTCGTGTTCGATACGGAAATTTCCACCGCCTCCGAGAATAGTGAGATCAATATCGCCGTCATCGGCGGTAATCGCATACCGGCCATTGTCGGCCAGTGTGGTCGAGAGATTGAAGTCACCATCTTCCATTTCCACGTCGATATTTGAGAACTGGCTGCCGCGGATATCCGCTTCACCGTCGTCGTAGCTCATGGTTAAACGACCATGGCCGTTGTTCATGATCAGCGAACCATCGTCAAATTCAAAATTGAACTCCTCCCCGTTGCAATCTCGCAGAGAAATGTCACTGTCGTCCGTCTCCATTCTGATATTTCCGTTCATATCGGAGATTTCATACGTATCGTCATCACCATATAGTTCCAGGTTAACCGTTTCCGGAGCGAGAATGGTTACCGTATACTTTCGGTTTACGGAACCGATATTGAGATTGATCGTTCCGCGGTCTTCATAATTTTCACGAATAATGAGGTTACCGTTGCGCTCGGTGACATCCATGGCAAACTTGTCGAGTTTTCCCACCCTGACACCGCGTACCTCCCGCCGGTAGGTTACAATTACCCGAACATCGCTGCGGTCCGAGCCGTTGATTTCCACCAGTCCCGCATCATCGGTATGCAGTTCGATGGTACCATTGCGGTCTATGATGTAGGTTTCATCAAGGTTGTAGGTGTCTGTTCGCTGCGCATAGCTAGTCGCTGTTAATCCCAAAAACAGCAGCATCACTGTAATTCTGAGTGCTAATCCTGAAGAATTCATAATTGATATCGTGTAAAGTTGAAATTATATGTTAACAACAGGCTATGTACGGCAGATGCGGAGCAATGTTTTGCGGATCGGAAAATTAGTTGAGATTGAGTTCCGATTTGGTCGAGGAGAAAGACATTTCACCCTCTTCCATCTTCTGCTCACCAAGCGTCTGCTGCATTTCTGCCCGTAGCTTCTGGATGGTCAGGCCACTGGTCAGCGACCCGTTGCGAGCTACGGAGATGCGCCCCGTCTCTTCTGAGACTACCACAACGAATACGTTGTTGGTTTCCGTGATACCCACTGCCGCCCGGTGGCGCGTCCCGAACACCTGGGAGAGATTCGGGTTCTGGGAAATGGGCAGGTAACAACTGGCAGCGACGATCCGGTTGCTGCGTATGACGATCGCCCCGTCGTGCAGCGGGCTGGTTTTGTTAAAGATTGATTCCAGAAGCTCGCTGTTGACCCGCGCATCCAGCTTAACGCCGACATCCACCAGGTCCTGCAGTGATGAGGTGCGGGCAAATACAATAAGTGCTCCCGTTTTGGAATGCGACATATTCCTGACAGCCTCGATGACTTCGTCAATTACGGTGTCGGAGTTTGAGCGGAAGAAGAAACGGTCAAGATTGGTGTTCTGGCCGAGGCTGTAGAGTAGTTTGCGTATTTCCGGCTGAAATATGATAAATACCGCCAATACCCCTACATCCAGAATACTGCGCAAGATGAAATTGATCGTTGTAAGGCCCAGGGCGCTCACCAAGGCGTTGATCATAATAATAAATACCAGCCCGACAGCTGCCTGAATGGCAAACGACCCCCGTATCCACCGGTACAGGTAGAACAGGATAAAGGCGATAATCAGGACCTCGAAAAGATCCTTGATGCCAAATTCTAAAAATCCTACGGGGATCACGTTTCTATCTTTGTTAACGGGTGATTTGATCAATTTGTAACGGGAAGCGACAGTCCGGCGCAACCCGCGCTCCTCACGGTAATCGCCTGCTTCGAGGCTTACTGGTATTCATCCAGTGCATTATACACCAATATTGAATCATTTGCTTCCCTTACATCGTGCACGCGCAGAATTTTGGCACCTTTCATAAGCGCATGGTAGTGAGCGGCCACGGTACCGATCAGGCGCCCTCCCACTTCCCGGTCGTTCAGGATCTTTCCGAGCATCGATTTGCGGGAGGCCCCCACCAGCAGGGGGTATCCCAGGTCCAGAAACCGATCAAGATTCGCCAGGATTTTGAGGTTGTGTTGCAGCGTTTTGCCGAATCCGATGCCGGGATCCAGCACAATCTGGTCTACCCCTTTACCCCCGGCTAGTGCTGCCTGTTTTTCAAAATAGCTGTATATATCGGCAATAACATCGCCATAGGCCGGGTCTTCCTGCATCGTTTTGGGATTGCCCTTCGAATGCATCAGGATATAGGCAGCCCCGTGTTCTGCGCAGAGGTCGGCAAGTCTCGGTTCCTTTTGCAGCCCGCTGATATCATTGACGATATGCACTCCGCGATCCAGTGCCTTTCGGGCCACATTGTATTTTGTAGTGTCGATCGAAAAAATAGTTTCCGGAAATTCCGGTATTGCGCGCTCCAGGATCGGCATCACGCGGTTCAGTTCCTCATCTTCGGAAACAGGATCTGAGCCGGGACGTGTAGACTCTCCCCCGACGTCAATAATTGAAGAACCCTGCCCAACCATTAAACCGATCTGCCCGAGAGCGCTGTCCAAATCATTATACCGACCGCCATCGGAAAACGAATCGGGGGTGGCATTCAGCACCCCCA
>JAWVZC010000091.1:0-12874 GCA_033722415.1 Balneolaceae bacterium
GATTATGAACCTGGGTGGCAAGCCCTATAACGACAGCGATGCTGCCGGGACCCGACAGTAACGGCATGGCCAGCGGGCTGAACGAGATATCCTCCTTCACCCTGGCTGATTCCTCATCTTCCCGGGAAATTTTGCGGCCCGGCTCTTCCGGGTTCAGCATCGAAAACGCCGCTCTCATAATCAGTAGTCCGCCCGCAATGCGGATTCCCGGCAGACTGATACCAAAAAAGCGCATGATAAAGGTCCCGCCAAACAGGAACACCACCAGCACCAGGAACATGTAGAGTGCGGCCTTCTGTGCCAGTCGTTTGCGGTGGGATTCATCATCACCGTCGGTCAGCGACAGAAAAACCGGCATGACCGCAAGCGGATTGGCGATGGAGAATATGGAGCTGAAAGAGGCGATCAACAACGTTGCAACTCCGGTGGCATAGACAGAAAGTGAGAACGACTCCTGAAGAATACATTCAACCATAGCCGGCCAAAATAGGCAAAACGAAAATGAATTTTAATAAGTTATTAATTTGGTGCTTCCGGTTGGGGAATTGGAAATTATAATAGTAGATTTATAAACCGAGATTTTGAAAGCAAGTTAAAACCGCCATGATTATGAGTACAACCACTGTCGAAAACAAGGAAAAGATCATTGAAAAAGTCGATGACATTCTGAGTCGACCGGTATCAAGAGATGAGAAACTGTTTGCCATCTGCGAGCTCCTGGATGATGAAGTAGAGGTGTTCGACTGGGTCGGATTTTACCTGGTAGACCCGGATGCCGACCGGGAGCTGGTGTTGGGTCCCTATGTGGGAGAGCCGACCGACCACACCCGAATTCCGTTCGGCCGTGGTATTTGCGGACAAGCTGCCGAATCATTGGAAACCTATGTGGTGCAGGATGTCAGCAAAGAAGACAACTACCTTGCCTGCAGCGTGGATGTGAAAGCGGAGATCGTCGTTCCCATCCTCAAGGAGGGCAAACTGCTGGGCGAACTCGATATCGATTCGCATTCCAAAGACTCCATTACCCCGGATCACCGGAATATGCTTGAGGAAATCGCTGAAAAAGTGGCCGGGGAATTTTAATCCCGATACCTTCTGTCGATTTTTAAACAATGCGGCGGTTCGGATGCCCTCGGGCGTGCATACTACTTTCCGGCAACTTTCCCGTTCATACATATTGCGGGAGATGAAGGTATTTTTCCGGCAGAAGGCCTTAAGATACGAGCCCGCATTCCTCAACAATTTCTTGCGGAACATTCGGGCTCCCCTTCCCGCCCGTTCAAATCAAGACATGGGTTGGATACTACCTGCACAGCCACGGTTGCAGGGATACTGCGGCCAACCCCGCCCGGCAACTGGAATTAATCGGCCCTCCCGTCTGTAGCGGACAGGAATCCTGCCAATCAATTCTGCATCGATGCAAATCGCCAGCGGCCGGTAATCTGCATGTTTCTGCAAGGTCCAGGGAGGCTGATATTCGGTCACAATACCACGCAGCTCTCAGTAGCCCTGGGCAGCACCCTTTGACAGAAAATCCCGGTTGAGCAAGAGGTACGATTTTTTAAGCCCCCCTTTGCCGGAATGAATAATCGGGGGATGGCTATCCATTGGGTCTTCTGCCCATTTATCGTCATTGACCTGTGCCCGATACTATTGGATAAAACAGCCACAAAAATAAGCAAAAAAATATCATAGCCTAATTAATTTAGTATTTTTTGTGTTATTGTTTAATTAATTAACTATACTTGGCCCGGGAAAAGCAATACAACTAAAAAAGAAGGGTATTGAATATGTCGATGACTAAACGGTTTGCAATCGTTCCATTAGCTTTACTGTTTCTGGTGGTTGTGCTCAGTCTCATTTTTCCGGGTCTGCCGGATGGCACGATCTCCATGGATCAGATTAGTGCCGGGGATACCGCCTGGATGCTGATGGCCACGGCGCTGGTGCTGATCATGACCCCGGGGCTGGCCTACTTTTATGGGGGCATGGTGCAAAACAGGAATGTAATTTCAACCATGCTGCAGAGCTTCATTGCCATGGCGTTAATTACCGTAATCTGGGTTGTGGTGGGATTCAGCCTGGCATTCGGAGAAAGTATCGGCGGTGTGATCGGGCATCCCGGCACATTCTTCATGCTGGACGGGGTACTCAGCCGCGGCCCGTGGGAAGCGGCATCCACCATACCGTTGATCCTGTTTGCGATGTTTCAGCTTAAATTCGCGATCATTACGCCGGCCCTGATTACCGGCGCTTTTGCCGAGCGTATCCAGTTTACCGCCTACCTGCTCTTTATCACGCTGTTTTCGCTGGTAATCTACACCCCGCTTGCCCATGCCACCTGGCACCCAGACGGGTTGCTGGCCAGCTTTGGCGTACTCGATTTTGCCGGGGGCACCGTGGTTCACATGAGCGCAGGATGGGCCGCACTGGTTTCCGCCCTCTATCTGAAGAAGCGGAACGAACCAGTTCACAAGCCGGCCCATATCAGCTACGTAATTCTGGGTACCGGCCTCCTTTGGTTCGGCTGGTTCGGGTTCAACGCCGGTTCCGCTTTCGGTGCCAATGACCTGGCCGCCACCGCCCTTGCGACGACGACCTGTGCGTCAGCCGCCGCTGCATTTACCTGGATTATCTTTGACGCATTTCGGGGTAAGAAACCCTCTGCCATGGGCACCTGCATCGGTGCCGTGGTGGGACTGGTGGCGATTACCCCGGCCGCCGGTTTTGTGTCCATCACTCACTCCCTGACGATCGGAATCGTCAGTGCCATCGTTAGTAACATTATGGTGGAGGTACGCACACGCACCGGCATAGATGATACGCTTGATGTGTTTCCATGCCACGGCGTCGGTGGCATGATGGGCATGCTGCTCACCGGCGTATTTGCCCATGAATCGATCAATTCTGCGGTGGAGACCAACGGACTGATCTTCGGGGAAACGGGATTATTTGTTACCCACCTGGTGGCACTTGTCGTGGTTTCGATATTTGTAATTGCAGGCACCTGGGTGCTGCTCAAGATAACAGATGCAATAATTCCGTTGCGCGTTACCACTGAAGAGGAGGAAGAGGGGCTCGATCTCAGTCAGCACGGAGAATCGCTTCAGATTTGATTACCCTCACCGGTTCAGAGCGATCGTATACCCAAGACCCCTCCAGTCAGAGGGGTCTTTTGGGTATCCCTTTACCGGGACTGGTCACTCAAATTCGACGACATCCGCTCGTACTGTTAACGTGACCTTGGTGTATACAATCAGATTCAGGATGTCGGAATCATATCGTATGTTGGTCAATGCCAGGTGATTTCCCTCAACCGACCCGTGCTGCGCTTCGTAATTGTCCCACAGGTTCTGAAGGGCTTCGGCATACAGCATGGCGGTTCCGTTTACACGGGCTATGGCAAGCGTATTAGTTACAAGCCCCGATGAATAACTCAGACCAAGAATATAGGCCGCTTCGGACGATCCGGTCAGGTTGGGAACTACAATGGAATAGTTGTTTTCCTCCAGGTTAACGCTGGTTTGATTCAGGGACAAAAAGGCCCCGGAACTGGTGCATCCCTGGAGCATGAACAGAGTAATCAACAGGAGTAGAACTGTGATGAGATGTTTCATGATGTCAATAGTTATAGTGAAGGATTGTAATAATCAGAGGCAGACTGGTCTCTTGACGGTCTGTTTTTAAGAGTAGGTAATTTCTGCACAAAAGGGAATCTATTTTTTAAGGGAGGTTACGATTGTCAGAGAAACAGTCCTCCTCGGATTGCTATACTCCCGCCTCCCGTTCCGGGAATCGGAGTCGTCTGGATAATCACTTCCCGCCGTTCCGAAGGCAGTGGTTTCGTAAAGCTTGGGCTGTTTTGTTTTTCCCGTATATAATTTCTGCAAATAACAAGCTGCCGAAAACGGGCGGGAAGCAGGTGAAGAATGCAGGAAAGCCGTCGCTAATTAAACGGGGACACCATTTTTTACAAAATGCACTATTACTGCAGGCAAGAACCGGACCGGGAAAAACCAGAAAGGAGTGCGCACGGGTATCTAAATCGGTGTTCCTCATGTAACGCAGTATTGAAGTGAGGAACACCGATCAGGGGTAATAAAATTGTCAATTGCCGGGAGGAACGGCATCGTAAACGACCACCTTGTTCCAGAGGTGGCTGTATTCCTCGACAAACTTAAGGTGTGTGGGATGGGTTTGATACGCCTGTTCGGACTCCATATCCTCGAAAATAAATGTGATTGAAAAATCGTAACTGCTGTCGATCACTTCTCGATCTGTAGGGGCCGGCACGCCAACAAATCCCTGCTGAATCAGGTCAATATCCGCAATCATTTCAAGTCCCTCCTGCAACTTTTCGTGATCGGCCTCGCTGTTCGGGTTTTCCAGCCAGAAATATACGGTGTGAACAAAAGGCCCTTCCACGTTTTGTTCTGTACCGCTGGATTGCTGTACCAGAGCAGCTACAGAAAGTAATGGTAAGATCGCCAGGAGAAGTAGAATATTCATATGCAACTATTGGGTGAAAATTCGGGTGAATGAATTAATTGTAAATTTCACACTAAATCTACACAGGAAAGGCAAAAAAGCAAGCTGTTTGTGAAGCGAGGACTCATTAATTCTGAACGCGGGGCGGGATCCAGGGCATCCGGGGCATTACGGCCCGATGGAAAACCTGATTCTGCTGATGGTGATATCGGTGTTGGGACTGGCTCCGTCGGAACCGCGTTCACTTCGCAATTCCACGTAATCCGTCCCGGTATAGGTCGGATCCGGGCGATACCGATAGATAATCTTTGAGGGATCACTGCGATCGAGCTCACTCAGTGCGGCATGCTCCGGCTCAACGGTAATGCGGGCTGCTTCCTCATCGCCAAAAAATCCGAGATCATATTCAAAAAGTTCGCCGGGTTCCAGCTCCACATCACATACACCGGAACTGCCATTGATATTGAAGCCGTGGTCGCCGCTGCAGGAAAACAGCATCACGCTGACCAACAGGGTCAGGGTCTGGCAGGCCCGGCCTAAGCATCTTTTTCCTAGTTTCATAGGATGACGCGTTGGTTGTTTATCTGCTCTCTCCCTGTATACACACAGTGGCATTATGACAACTATGAGATTGAATAAATTTATGACTCCCTTTTGCCAACCGCGGGTAAAATCCTGATATTTGTTCAGTCAATCTGTAAATCCCGATAACATCGTCAATGGATCATATTTGGAAAAAACATGAAGTGACGAAAAACGCCCCCCCGCTGAACTTGAATCTCGGGGGACTGCAGGTATGGATTCAGCACAGGAACAGTGAAATCTGGATCGCACACACCTACGCAGAGGAACAGGACAACGGCCCCCAGGATCCGCCCGAAAATCTGCCTTGGTCGCGCTGGGCTTTTAAATCTGATCAGGATAAGGTGGAGGTAAAGCCGGTGTTCCCAGACCTGCCGATCGTCATCATTTCGGAATACCCGCTGACGATCAGTCCCGGTTCGAAAATCCAGATTTTTACGCGGATTCCGATCTGGATGCGTGTGTCGTTCCCCGGTTCAGGTTATATACTCAAGGAGATACCGAGTGTGGCCCTGTCGAAAACCTGGTTCGGAACCCCGCTGGAGGGGGAGCTCTGCTACTGGTCCACAACCAAGGCGCGGCGCAGCCTGGAAGCGGTAGAGGCCAAACCCTACCTGGTTAACTGCCCGATTTGGATTACAAACAAGGATTCGGAGGATCTCCATTTTGACAAGTTCTGTTTTCGTGTGGAACGCCTGGGAATCCACCGGTATAACAACCAGCTTTGGGCGGGGGAAACCCAGATCGTACACCACGGGGAGGATTCCAACAGCGAAATTACAATGACCGGCAAATTGCCATCGGGCTTTGGCCGGGGGGAGCTGCTCACCAAGGCGCGTAATCCCGTGCAGTCCAGCCTGGCTACACGGACCTTTAAAAAGCTGTTTGACGATACGTTTATCTCCTCACGCTAACGAAAAAGAAATTCAGATATGGATTCCACCCTGGTATCAGATTTTACCGTTGAAAACCTCGTCTCGGATGAATTCCTGACACTTGCCCTGCGGGTAGTAATTATCCTGGCTGTCGGGTTTCCGATCCTGTTTGTGTTGCGCGGCTGGGCGCGTTCCTTCTTTACCAAGCGGTATGCCTCTCACTATGGAATGCTGGCCGGGAAGATCGTCTTCTACACAGGCCTGACCATCCTGGTGGTAACGGTAATGGGACAACTGGGTATCAGCCTGGCCCCTTTGCTGGGGGCGGCGGGCATCCTCGGGGTGGCACTCGGTTTTGCCTCGCAGACCAGCGTTTCAAACATCATAAGCGGGCTGTTCCTGATTGCCGAGCAGCCGTTCAAAGTGGATGATATCATTACGGTCAGTAATATCACCGGGATCGTGATGTCGATCGACATGCTGTCGGTGAAACTCCGCACCTTCGACAACCAGTTTGTCCGGATCCCCAACGAGACGATCATCAAGACGGAAGTTACCAACCTGACCCGCTTCCCGATCCGGCGGTTTGATGCTCTCGTTTCCGTGGCCTATAAAGAAGAGGTGGACGAAGTACGTGATGTCTTGTTAGAAGTGGCGGAGAAAAACGAGTACGCTCTTTCGGAGCCGGAACCCCAAGTCATCTTCAACGCCTTCGGTGCCTCATCGGTTGACCTGCAGCTGCGGGTCTGGGGGCAGTCCGGCGAATACCTGCTGCTTAAAAACTCGATCTATGAAGAAGTGAAAGAGCATTTTGATGATGCAGAGATCGAGATACCGTTTCCCCACGTATCGCTGTACAGCGGAGAGGCCACCAGCCCGATCCCGGTGGAGTTTATCAAAAAGAAAGAAGCAGGCGGTCCGGAGTCATCGGGCACCGAATCGCCCGCCAACTAACCTGTTCATTGATCGGGCAGCCGAACTATATCTTTTTGACATACCTGATCTGCCGCTTTTGCAAACCGGTTTGTCAAAATGAGATTAGCCGGTGCTAAAAATGTCAGTCAGCCACTCTCCTGCAATCGCTGGCATGCAAGTTGCTTATTTTTAACTGTGCGGCACCAGTGCCGCTATTCATGGGTAGTGAACTTTTTAAACATGTAACCTAAGATTTAAGGAGGTAATACCTATGTTAGCACTAAGAAATCGGACTAATTTTCCTTCTCTTTGGAATGATGAGCCAAGCGGCAGACCAACCCGGTTTTCCGACTGGATTGACGACCTGTTCGAAGACACATTCCGGTGGGCCAATGTTGCACAGAACACCTTTATACCGGAGCTGAATGTGTATGAAACAGACAAAGAGTTCGAAGTTACCGTAGCTCTTCCCGGAATGAACAAGAACGATTTCGAGATCAGCTACGAAAATGGTTTGCTGACTATCAGCGGTGAACGACGCATGGAGCATGAAGGAAATGGTCGTCGCTACCACCGCGTGGAAAGCCGGTTCGGCAAGTTCAGCCGCAGACTGCCGCTGCCTGGCGACCTGATCAATGAAGAGAAGATCAACGCCAAGTACGAAAATGGCGTCCTGCATGTGACGGTACCGAAAGTGAAAGAGAAAGCAGGACGAAAAATTGAAGTGTCATAACAATTACCACGACACCTGTAAAAAAGAAGCCGCGATTAACTCGCGGCTTTTTTTATGTTAAAATTCTGCCCGGGTATTCCTCTCCCACATACCATGACCGGCAGAAAGATTCTACTAATGCCGTTGTCCTATGCTTTCAGACTGTTTCCGTTTTACAGGTACTCAGTCCAAAGGGGGCATAGAGCGGGCAGAAGCTAACAAAGCTGGTCAGCAGGAATATGCCGCCCAGTACCACCAGTACGATGCCCAGTGTTCCGGTAACGACGTCCGTGAAATAAAGTATGGCAAATACAATGGCCAGTAGCGTGCGAATTATGCGATCGGTGTTTCCCATGTTCTTTTTCATAATCGTATCCTCGTATTATGTTGCGGTGTAGGAGTTATCTTATCAACCTGGAACAAACATAACGGCAATATGTATCTGGTTCAGTGACACAAATCACATAAGTTCAATTATTTTGATCCGGTTACGTCCCAGTTCCACCATCCCGTTTTTCTCCATCTGCTTGAGCAGCCTCGAAATCACCTCCCGCGAGCTGTTCAGTTCATCCGCCAGTTCCTGGTGCGTCACGTGCAGGATGTTGCGTTCCAATGCCTGTGAACGGTCCCTTAACAGTTGATTTAAGCGTTTGTCGATCTGCTGGAATGCCACCTGGTCGAGGGTGCTGAGCAGTTCCTCGAACCGTTGTTTGAATGTTGATAGCACAAAATCACGAAACACGGGATCCTGTTCATACCACCGGTGGATCTGACTGACCGGTACGGCGAGCAGTGTTGTTTTTTCGAGCGTAACAGCCTTAATCTGGCTCCGCTCCCGGGAGAGGGTGCTGGAGAGGGTCATGGCACAGCTCTCACCGGGCTGTATGTGGTAAAGGTAGAGTCCATGTCCCTCCCGGTCGTCGCGCATTACCTTTATAGCCCCATCCAGCACAAACGGTACCACGTTGATCGGTGATCCGAAGTTGAGCAGCTCCGTCTGTTCCGGCAGTTCCGTGACCTGACTCTCGTCGACAAACTTCTGAACTTCGCTGCTCCGCTTGAATCCTGAAAAAATGTCCAGGAATTGATGATGCATGCTGATAGCCTGATGCGTTGCATTTTTTACGTAGAGTGTGCAATTTACAAACAATTCGACAAGGAAACTTGCGAGTGAGGAGGGTCGGCGGCGCCGGCCAGTACGGGTCAAATCCTTAATCGGATTGTTATGCTGCATAATCTGTTACGGTTCAAGGCAAGCTGCCTCACGCTGTCAGTTATCATGATTGTTACCGCGGGTTGCGAAAACCGGCTTCTGGACGATGCCCGAAAATATCCGGTGCCGGTACCTGCCATGGTGCAGGCCGATACCACTGATATCCCAGCAAGCACACTGAAGGCATACCGGCGTGATGCCGAAATCCTGGCCGCGAAACACCGGGAACGGCAGAACAGCAAAAGGGTGACTTTGCCGGAAGAGTTGATCGACCTGTTTTTCCACGGGATGCTGCATCTCTACCGCAGTGACACCCCGCATGCCAGTCGTGTGACCAGGTACTACAAGATCCATAACCGCGATCATTTTAAAACCACGGAACTGATTGTAAAGTACGAGGGTGGCAGGCCCTGGGCAACGGGATGGACCCGGGGAAATCGATTTACCGGCAATGAAGATATTGATCAGTTGATACGGGAGTTCGACCTCTACCTGGAATCACACCATACACGTCGGTTTTCCGACAACCAGCACGTCCTGCTCAACGCCGGCAAGCCGCTGCACTTGGAGGCCCTCGCGAACCTTTTTTCTGATATTGATGGTATATTGTATGCCCAGCCCAACGCATTAGACGGGACCAGCACCGAAATCAAAGCATGGGTTGAACCGGATCACGTCCGCTATGAGTTCCGACTTGGGATAGGTGACTGCACGGCAGGGTGTGCCTTAACCCATTTCTGGGTATATGACGTTTACGCCAACGGAGACGTGGTGTTCGTTGAGAAAGGCGGTTCGTCGCTGTAAAACGAGTTCCAGCCATTTCCCGCATCTCGATCACCATTTTATTGAAGGCCGTCAGGCAGCAGTGGGTGGAGATGCGGGCGGAATAGGGTTTCGAACTGCGCTGGCCAGATTCGTAAATCGGGAGGCTGAGAAAGGAATTTCCGGCCCAAAAACACGAAACTGAATATCCCCGCAATGGCTGTCATCTACAGCTGGTAAAGATCGGAAAATTTCTATATCCCATCCCCTTTCTGCAATAATAACCGGTATCAAAACCCATCCGGAGAACGGTAACCCGCGGATCATTTATTTAACAAATTTGGTGTATTTCGATATGTTGGATGAATGAAATACGATAGGCAAATCGTTTACAGAACCTGACCAAAAACACGTGAATACAAATTGGGAGCAGATAATGAGACCAAATCCAACCTCAAGTCAGCTGATATCAGTACTGCCAACGGCCCTTTTAGTGTTGTTTATCCTGCCGCATTCACTTTTGGCACAATCCGGCGCGGGACTAACGCCGGATCAGGTGGCCAAAATCAAGGATGTGGGCAGCATTGCGATCTCGACGGACGGCAACACCGTTGCCTACACCCTCCGGGTACAGGCCGACCCGGTTCAATCGAATGAAACGGCCAGTTATCATCTCTACATTTATAACCGTGAAGATGAAACAGCGGTACCCTACGTTACAGATTACAGTGTCTCCTCCGTAAAGTTTCGTCCGGGATATAAGACCGTCACGTTTTTAACGCGAAAAGAGGAGGATGAAACCACATCGCTGTATGAAATACGTTTAGACGGCGGCGAGGCACAAAAAATATTCTCTTTTCCAACCGCTATCGCCGGTTACGACTGGTCCCCGGACGGCGATCACCTGGCATTCATGGCAAGTGAACCACGGGAACAGCAGGAACACGACCTGCCGTACCAGCCGGAAATATATGAAGAGAATCTGGTTCAGCGTCGCGGCTACGTAACTAACCTGGCTATGAAAAATCATGAGCCACACCGGGTTCAGGTGGAGGGCTCGATCTATCAGCTGCACTGGGGTCCCGAAGGGGAACGACTCGCCGTAGCAGCCGCCCCGACTCCGCTCGTCGATGATTATTACATGCACCAGCACGTTTATATCGTCGATCATTCTGGAGAGGAGATCCTTGGCAAGGTAGATCACCAGGGAAAACTGGGACAAATCGCCTGGAGCCCGAACGGTCAGCGCCTGGCGATGATTGCCGGGGCCGACATTCACGATACGATCGACGGGCGGCTGTTTGTAGTCTCATCGAAGGGAGGAACTCTTGAAAACCTGGTCCCCGATTTCCAGGGCAAATTCGAGCAGTTCTCATGGGTGGACGATAACACCCTGCAATACCTGGCGAGCGAGGGCGTCTGGACCACCTACGGCCGCATAGAGGCTGACGGATCGGATATGACGACCGTGCTTGATGCCGGAGGACCCATATTCAGCGAGTTTGCCCGGGCCGACAACGGGATCACGGCGTTCGTCGGCGACACTCCCACCCACCCGGATGAACTGTTCGTCATGGCACAGCATGGTGACCGTCCCGAACGGGTAACCAACAGCAATCCCTGGCTGGACGATGTCACCCTGGGTCGACAACAGATGGTCACCTATAAGGCCCGCGACGGGCTGCAAATCCAGGGCCTGCTGATTTACCCGGTCGATTACCGTGAAGGAGAACAGTATCCGGTGATCACCGTGGTGCATGGCGGTCCTGAAAGTCATTACAGCAACGGTTGGCTTACCGCCTATTCCATGGCCGGTCAGGTCGGTGCGGCGCGTGGCTACGCAGTGTTCTATCCCAACTACCGGGGCAGCACGGGCCGGGGTGTCATGTTTGCCATGAGCAGTCAGCGCGACCTCGCCGGGGCCGAGTTTGATGACATTGTGGATGGCGTCGACTACCTGATCGATCGCGGCATTGCAGATCCCGACCGCGTGGGTGTAACCGGCGGTTCCTACGGCGGTTATGCCACCGGCTGGCTCTCCACCCGCTACACCGATCGATTTGCAGCGGGCGTCATGTTTTTGGGTATCAGCGACAACATCTCAAAATGGGGCACCAGCGACATCCCGGAAGAGCTTTACCTGGTGCACGCCCGACAGCGCATTTGGGAAGATTACCAGTTTTTCCTGGAACGCAGTCCGATCTTCCACGCCGGGAATGCCGATACTCCCCTGCTGATCATGGCCGGTAAAGAAGACACCCGCGTGGACCCGGGACAATCATACGAGATGTACCGGCACCTGAAGACCCGCACCGAGACGCCCGTACGGCTGGTGCTCTATCCCGGTGAGGGGCACGGCAACGCACGAGCCACCGCCCGGTACGACTATAACCTGCGCATGCTCCGATGGTTCGATACCTACCTGAAGGAGGGAAACCGTGATGCCGAAAAGCCGTCAACAAATGTTGGAATAGAGACGGAAGAAGAGATGGCCACAAGCAACTGATGGCAACAGCTGAATCTGAAACCTGCCGGGTTTCCACAAACCCGGCAGGTTTTTTTGCGATATCCTATGTAGTGTATTCCGCATTAATGCGAATATACTCGTAGGAGAGATCGCAGCCCCACCCGGTGGCCTCCGCCGTACCTTCATTCAGGTCCAGAATAACGGTGATATTGGATGATTTCATCTCGTTTTTGACTTCTGAGCGCTTGTCCGCCAGCGGCTGACCCTCCTTGAGGATCTGCACCGCTTTCTCGGGGTTGGAGCCGATAAAAAGATCTACGTTCCCGGGATCGAACTCGGCGCCGGCGCGACCGGCGGCCCCCATGATGCGGCCCCAGTTGGGATCGGTGCCGAATATGGCGGTCTTCACCAGGCTGGAATCGGAAACCGTGCGCACAATCATTCGGGCGTCTTCTTCGGATTTCGCTCCCTTCACCTGGTACTCGACGAGCTTGGTGGACCCCTCCCCGTCGGAGACAATCAGCTTGGCCAGGTGCGTACAGAGCTGTTCCAGGTGGGTATAAAACCGTTCGTAGTGTTCATCTTTTGTGGTGATCTTCTCATTCTCCGCCATACCGTTGCACATCACAGCCACCATATCGTTGGTCGAGGTGTCCCCGTCTACGGTAATCATGTTAAAGCTTTTATCGACCGCCTCCCGGAGCGCTTCATCCAGCAGTTTCGAGTCTATCGCCAGGTCACAGGTAATAAAGGCGAGCATTGTGCCCATGTTGGGATGGATCATCCCGGACCCCTTGGCGATCCCGGCCATATTGATGGTAATACCATCGATCTCAAAATCGGTAAACCCCTCCTTGGCA
>JAWVZC010000092.1:0-12813 GCA_033722415.1 Balneolaceae bacterium
GGAGGCTGTCGGACTTAGGAAATCGTTACGAAAATGTGTCAGTTTGAGACAGATTTCGTGGTCTTATGGAGGTGAATAGTGGTTCTATTTACCGAAAAAGAGCGCGAAATCTGGCCAAACCTGACGCTTTTGCAGTAGGTTTAGCTAAGTCCGACAGACTCCTGGGGCAGTTTCCGGCGATAACCGGAATCAAATTCCCCTGCGCAGGCCCCGCTCGGTAAAGCGCCAGTCCGGGATCGGGGTCCCTATTACCCGGCCGCTCCACCTGAGCTCCGTTTTCCGGTTTTCACGCAGATCGAACATCACCATAAAGTCAGCCTGCCAGACCTCGGTGTTCACCTCGGTGTAGTCTCCGGCCTCCAGTCGTTTGATCATTTCGCCCCGGTCATTGAAATACTCGATCCGCTGTACGACATACCGATCCGGATCGACATAGAAATGGAGCCAGGCATACTGGCTCTGCTCCTTTTTCTCGGCCTTCAGCACAAATGAAGTATCCGTTTCCGCCTTCATCTCGAATGTGTAGTCTTCCGGTTCCCGGTCGCCCAGGTCTTCATAGGTAAAATCACTGCCCATAAAACGGTCACTCTTCTCAGAAGCGGATATGATTTTTATGCGATCGAGTGCGGGCAGGTACAATTTCTGCACCTCATCCCCGCCTTCGCTGATCGTCAGGAACCCGGTCCCCCGCACGTTTGCGGGCTCCTCGAAAATGAGGAGAGAGTGGCTGGTTTCGCCTTGATTAAAACTGTAGGACTGGATCTGTCGGTTCCTGGTGCGCCCGCGACTGTCGTAGATGATCATCTGCATGTCGGCTGTTTCGTAGGTGATGCTCTCCCTGCGGCGATCCACTTCCTCGAATATCTCCCGGGCCCGGTCATCGCCGGCATCCTGGGCTGCAAGGATTGCGGGCGAAAAAAGAATGAAAAAGAGCACGCAGCGTACGAGTTGTTCCATCATATGGGGAAGATTTACATTTCCGGTATTTGCCTCACCTAACACGGGATGGTACATATTGAATTCCGCTGAATCAATTTTTTTGATTCGAATATTATTTCCCATAGGTTAGGTCATTGTTAATTTGCTAGCAGAATACCCCCAATGCCCGAACTTATTACTGTTGAAGAACTGCTGAACATGGGGTTGCCCCCCATCATTATCTATGCCGCACCGGTGATGTTTGCCCTGGTATTCCTGGAATGGGGGTTAAGCTGGTACCAGAAGAAGGACCGGTATGAAGCAAAGGATTTCTGGGCATCCACGGCGATCGGGGTCGGCAATATTATTGTCAGTTCCCTGACCAAGGTCAGTATCTTCGGACTGATCCTGTTTTTCTACAACATGATGCCGTGGCGGGTCCCGTATACCTGGTGGTCGTACCCTCTCTGTTTCATCTTCCTGGATTTCTGCCGGTACTGGGCGCATCGTATCGCGCATGAACAGCGAATCTGGTGGGCCACGCACGTGCCGCACCACTCTTCGGAGCAGTACAACTTTTCAGTATCTTTCCGACTATCGTGGGTGCAGGGATTCAAGGTGATCTTCTTTCTGCCCGTGGCGATGGCCGGGTTTCACCCGGTGGTATTCTTTATCTGCCACCAGATTGCGGTGCTCTACCAGTTCTGGATCCATACCGAAATGATCGACAAGCTGCCGCGCCCCATCGAATTTCTGTTCACCACTCCTTCGCACCATCGCGTGCACCACGCCAAGGATGATCACTACCTCGACAAAAATTACGGTTCCACGCTCATCATCTGGGATCGCATGTTCGGGACCTTTCAGCCGGAGCTGGACACCCCCAACTACGGCATTACGAAACCGCCGGAGTCCTACAACCCGGTGTACCTGGTGTTCCATGAGTTTATCGATATCTGGAACGACCTGAAAAAGGCTTCGGGATGGAAAAACTATCTCTGGATTCTGTTTGCCAGTCCGGCGGAACAGGCCCGGGCGGTAAAAGAACCGGACAACCCCACCGAGGATGCCGAACCGGAATCTCCTTCCCACAGCTCATAGCCCGGTTTTCTGATATGTTTGCCCCTACACATATCGGTATGGTACGGCCTCCCCGAACAGATCCTAAACACCGGCCCCCTACCCTGCCGGCCATTTCCGGTTATCCCGTCCATATGCCGTTCCGGCACCCGGTAACGGTTTGAACACCCACAAATCAAGAAGCGATTTCCCTACATCGGGAGATCAAAATTGGGCGTAAGATTACATTTCCAGTACCGAGAATAGCCATATTCCCCGAAAGCATGATAACCTGCGCGCCAAATGTACGATTCTGAAATGGAATACAAGCTATTGTTGCGCATGGGATTGATCCTGTTGCTGGGATTTTTAGTGGGAATCGAGCGGGGATGGAGTTTTCAGAAAAAGAAGGAGGGCAAGCGAACGGCCGGCATTCGCACCTTTACGCTGATTGCGCTTTCCGGCGGTATGTGGGGAATTCTCTCCGAACATTTCGGCGAGATGCTGCTCGGTATCGCTCTTGTCGGATTTATTGTGATCATCATGGTCGGGTACTACCAGCATGCCCGTGAAACCGGGGCCTTCGGGCTGACAACCGAGATCGCCGCCTTCCTGACGTTCACCGTTAGTGTTGCCGTCATCAAGGGATATATCGTGCTGTCTGTTTCGGTTACGATCCTGATGGTGCTCATTCTGAGCGTCAAGCCCAAACTGCACAAGTGGGTAAAAACGATTGAGCCGGGCGAACTCTATTCCGGGATCCTGTTCCTGATTATCTCCGCCATAGTTCTTCCGCTGCTCCCGAACCGTGGATATGGACCGTGGGATGCGCTGAACCCGTATAAAATCTGGTTGATGGTCGTGTTGATTGCGGGTATTTCGTATGCCGGCTATTACTCGATGAAATACCTGGGGGGTAAACGCGGGCTGCTGTTCACCTCCTTTACCGGATCCCTTGTCTCATCCCTGGCGGTAACCGTCACACTGGCCCGTTACAGCAGGGAGGTGAAATCCACAAACATGTTGATTACCGGCGTTTTGATTGCCACTTCCACCGCCCTGGGCCGGGTGCTGTTGCTGACGGTTATTTTCAACCCCCTGCTTTTAAGGCATATCGGAATTCCCGTGCTGCTTATGGTGGTTGCAGCATTCCTGTTTTCCATCCAGACATGGAAAAATACCGAAAAAGGGAGATCCGGCAGTAAATTTCACCTGCGGAACCCGCTGCAACTCAGTACGGCTGTCCAGTTTGGGATGGTGCTTGCGGTTATCATGTTACTGGCAGAAGCCGGCCGGGAATGGTTCGGTGACGCCGGGATCTACGGTTTGTCCGTTCTATCGGGGATGGCCGATATCGACTCCATCACCCTGTCGATGCTGGACATGGGCGGGGACCACCTTTCGGCGATTGTGGCCGGTCGCGGAATCGTTCTGGCCACGATAGCCAATACCATGGTGAAAGGAGCGATTTTTACCTTCTTTATCGGATTCAGGGAGGCCTGGAAATTGCTGCTCTATTGCGGTCTCATTGCCGCTGCCGCCATCCCCGGGTTGTGGATTCAGTAACTTACGGTCCGCATTACTTTGTGATGAACCCGAATATTTCGGGTCATTACCGATTTGGGTTGAGAGGGGGATATAACCCGGGCTGCCAGAGTAAAGTGCAGTAAACCAGCTCCCAAAATACCCTGGCCGGATCGCTTTGCCCACGGCCCTGGAAAAGAAGGAAACTTTAAGCAGTGTTCTCGTCGAATCGGTTTTTCGCCTTTTCCAGCGAGCCGGCATGTTCATGTATGTTTTTCCAGGGATCCTTTTTTTGTCCCATGCGGCGAAATATATTTTTTACGGTGTAGGTCCGGGATGTTATATCGCGATCAAGTTCCTGCCAGTCGAGGGGGGTCGCCACCGGGGCCCCGGGCAGCGCCCGAACAGCATACGGGGCTACGCTGTTCTGACCGTATGAATTCCGCAGGTAGTCCAGGAACAGGCGTCCTTCCCTCTTTTCTTTGCGCATTTCAACCGTGAACAGGTCCGGCTGTCGTTTCGCAATCCGACCGGCCACTTTTTTTGCAAATGCTCTGACGATATCAAATCGTTGCGAGCGTTCCAGGGGTACTGCCACATGCAGACCGCGCGACCCGGTGGTCATTACGTACGGGTTCAGTTCTATACGCTCCAGCAGTTCCCTGAGCCGCCTGGCGGCCCGGCAGACGAGGGAGAAATCGTCGTCCGGGGGATCGATATCAAAGATCATCCGGTCGGGATAATGGAGTTTGTCCGACCGGCTTTGCCATATATGAACCGTGACCACGCCCTGATCTACAAGGTATGCAAGGGTAGCCGTGTCATTGCAGATAACCTGCCGCTGGGTCCGGTCCTGCCCGGCCACCTCTACCCGGGCAGCCGTGATCCACCCCGGGAAATAGTCGGGCATGTTTTTTTGATAGAATCCCTCCTCCCCGATGCCATCCGGGAAGCGCTGCAGCGTCAAGGGCCGGTCTTTCATATGCGGCAGCATCACTCCCGAAATACGGTGGTAGTAGGTCAGCAGGTCGCCCTGTGTCACCCCAATATCGGGAAAAATCACTTTGTCAAGATTCTCCATTTCGATCGTGCGATCACCAACCTGAACCATCGATGTTGCCACGGTTACCTCTCCTCTCGTATTACCTGTTCCGCATTTTTATCTTCCCGAAGCCCCTTATACCGGGGATGGCGGAGCCGCCCGGCCTCGGTCCACTCCTCGAACCCGATCTCGGCAACCAGCTCCGGTTTCACCCAGTGGACGGAATCACCGGGAATATCTTCGCTATTTCCAAAAGGCGAAGCCAGCTGCTCCCGCTTCTTCAGTTTCCGATGCAGCCACTCCAGGGTATCGTTGTCGAACCCGGTCCCTACCCTGCCGGCATACTGCAGGGTACCATCCTCGTAATACCCGAGCAGCAGGGCGCCAAACCCGATGCGTTCGCCGCCGGGATCGGTATATCCCCCGATGACCAGGTCCTGCCTGTTTACACATTTGAATTTCAGCCATTTCCGGGATCGGCTGTGCCGGTAACTGCTTTGGGCATCTTTGGCCATAACCCCCTCCCACCCCTTTTTGCACGCCTGCTCATAGTACGCTTCGCCCTCCCCGTTTCGATGGATGACAAAACGGAGTGGATCCTGGAAGCTGATAACCCGTTTCAGCAGCGATTTTCGGTGACGAAGCGCTGCCTGGGTCAGGGTATATCCATCCAGGTGCAGCAGGTCAAACAGGTAATAATATACGGCAATGGATGACGCCTGCGCCTCTTCCGACTGCCGGATATGCATTCGTTTCTGCAGTCGCGAGAAGCTGGTGTTGGTTCCTTCAAAAGCCACGATCTCTCCATCAGCTATAAACTGGCGGGTTTGCTGTTTGCCGATCGCCTCAACCAGTTCCGGGTAGGTGGCATCAAGTTCCTTTTGATTGCGCGACCTCAAATGGATCTGATCATCCCGACGGAACACCAGGCACCGTTCACCGTCCAGTTTTCGTTCAAAAATCCACTGGTCGTCCGAAAAACGACGGTCGGTCAGTGTAGCCAGCATCGGTGCTTTCCAGCCCGGAAAATCCTCCTCCGTTATGTTTTCCCGGGTATCCATCGGTAACGATTCCAGCCAGTCTTCCTTCCTGTTCATGATGATGCCTCTTTACCACGCTGATCCATGATCTCTTCCAGGGTTCGCCCCGATAATACCGATTCCGGTTCGGTATGCACCGGGTTGCGACGTGCGTCGGCTTCCTCGTCATCCATTTTGACCAGCAACCAGCGTTCCTGTTCCTGTTCCCCGTTCGATGTCCGTATCAGGGCGTATCCGCCGCGAATCTTTTCACCTCTCAGCCAGACCTCCACGTGTCCGTCTGAGATACTCTCTTGCATAGCGGCCTTCTCCCCCGGGTCCTTCTCAGCCATAAGGTTTCGGTAGGTGCCTTTATCCCATACCAGTACCGTCCCCGCACCGTATTCTCCCTCCGGTATGACCCCTTCAAATTCAGCGTGTTCCATCGAATGGTCTTCCACTCGCAGGGCCAGGCGTTTTTCGGCCGGATCCGTTGACGGTCCCTTGGGAATTACCCACGAGACGAGCACTCCCTCCACCTGCAGCCGAAAGTCGTAATGCAGGGTGGTGGCGTCATGCTTTTGTATTACGAATATCGGATGTTCAGCCATACCAGCGGTTTAATCGTTTGCAGCTGCTGACCGAGCTGCCGTGCCGCAGCTTCCATCCACAGTAACCATTTTACCGCCCGGAATGTACCAACCGAAGGAGGTATTATGTGTGGGGAGCTGTCCTACAACGGCGTCCTGCAAATTTCGTACTTTACCGGGGAGCGTTCTGAACGAAACATCACCGCGTTATGAAACTCGATCGCATACTGGTTCCTACCGATTTCTCCCCCAATTCCGACAAGGCCCTCTCTTTCGCCATTGAGATCGCCCAGCGATCCGAAGCCCGGCTTTACCTGATGAACTCGATGAAAAGCATGTATTCCTACTCCTCCGAACAGCTTATTGATAAGCTGCGCACGGAAGACCGGCTGGATAACCTGGAATCGGAGATCGTCCAGGAGATCGGAGATCCCACCGGTTCCATCCTGAAGCAGATTGAAGAGATCGATGCCGACCTCGTGGTTATGGGAAGCCGGGGACGCTCCGGAACCGGAAAAAAGCTGTTCGGCAGCTGTACCATGGACGTTATTTCGCAATCACCGGTGCCGGTTCTGGCGATCCCCGAAGAGAGCAGCTACGAGGGGTTTGACAATATCGTCTTTACCACCGATTACCATACCGGGGACCTTCAGGCCCTGCAAACACTTTCCGGCTTCGCCCGCCTGTATGATGCCGAATTGCACATTTTGCACGTGGCAAACACGATGGAACTTGAAACCGATATCAAATACCGGGGGTTCCAGGAGCTGGTCAGGGAAAAGATCAATTACGAACATTTGATTTTTGAGAACATCATCGAACGCTCGTTCTATGAGGGATTCGTCAACTACATGAACGAACATGAAGCGGACCTCCTCTCGGTGACCCGATATAAAAAATCATTTTTCCAGAATCTGATGGAAAGAGACCATACCCGCCAGATCGGCTACCACTCCACCATGCCGCTTATGATTTTAATCGGCGAGGAGTAACGGCCGCGCCGTGCCGGGAAGTAGATCCGGCACGGTCCGGAGATCGGAGTTTCCGCGAACCGACCCTGCCCGCTACCGGGCACTCTGCTCTTTCAGCACGAACGTTACCTTGGCGTCAACCCGGTATTTCGTTACAGCGTCGTTCTCGACGACCGCCTGAATATTTTCCAGGTAAACACTTTTAATATTGTGAACCGTTTTGGATGCCTGTTTCACGATATTTTGTACCGCTTCTTCCATCGTGGAACCTTCACCCATCACCTCGATTACTTTTGCCAGTGACATAATCTGCTCCCTTATTAGTTTATGGTTGTTTACCCGTCGGTTTTGACGAATCGGATAGTTATGAATACTCGCCGACGTGCCCCAGGCCCGTTACTGCCTGTGTAAACATAACATCACGACCCTGTGGCTCATATATCTACAGGCAATTCGACACTTGATATGAGGGGAGAATCACTACAGGAATGCCCGCTTGGCACATCCCGGGGCCGGATGCCGATCTGTACTTTCAGCTGCAGTAAAATTCTGCGAATTGTTGTTTATTACCGGTCTGCTATATATTACATTGTACCATCGAAATAGTGAACAAGGGATGAATGCCAAATGGGATATCGTTTAATTCAGGCGACCAAACAGTTACCGGGCATTTCCAAAATCGAAGCGACAGCCGACCACGAGCTTTCTATTCCGGCATGTTATGTTACTATAAAAAATCGATCTAATTTAGCATTTGGACTTGCTCTTTTACTGTATGGACACGTAATTAGGGCATTAGGAAAAAAGGATAATAAACTCTTCTGATTTTTCTAACCAATCAACCAGAAACCGTGATACCATGACCCAAGAACCAAGCTCACCTCCCGAATCTGAGCCGCAGGGCGGGGATCCCGCTGCTATGGGCAGCCCGGAGATCGAGAAAGAGATTTCCCTCGAGGATTTCCAGCCCACGGGCACACTCACGCTCGTGCTGCTCTATTTTGTCATCATCGTGCTGATGTGGATCTTCATGTATTTTGTTGAATTCGCAGGCAACGATCCCTCCATTATCAACTGAGAACCGTAAATCGATTATCTATGCACATTCACAAATTTGAACGATTTTGGATCAAGATGTCCTTTGTCGTGATCGCTTTCTTCATCGCCACGGTCGTTTACGGCTTTGTTGCGATGGACCTGAAAGTGATCGGAACGAACGAAACGGTCGACCCGCAGAACCTGGCCGACACCCGGTTCAGTCAACCCGGCGTGTATGAGGTAACCAACAACGGTGTTACCGAGTATGAAGTCTACGTGCAGACCATCCAGTTTGCCTTCATGCCCGGCACCAGCCAGCCGATTACCGTTCCGGCCAACACCAGGGTGACCTTCTATATCACCAGTCCCGACGTACTGCACGGCTTTGAAGTGGCCGGTACCAACCTCAATACCATGACCATCCCGGGCCAGGTATCAAAATTTACCACCATTTTTCCCGAGGCCCGTTCTTACGGTATAGTATGTAACGAGTACTGTGGCCCGGCCCATCACGTGATGGAGGGTAAAATCAACGTAATTCCCAAATCCGAGTTTGACGAAAAATATCTTGTACAATGACGTTTTTTCAGCAATATCCAAAAGCGGCAAAAGTTGCCAAGGCCAATTTCATTGTAGCATTCATTGCACTGGCGATCGGGGGATTCTTCGGGTTCGTCCAGGCACTGCACCGTACAAATGTGTTCCGCGGGTTTTTTAATTCCGGCGAATATTACACGCTGCTGACGGGGCACGGGGTGCTGCTCGCCATTATTTTCACCACGTTTTTTATTGCCGGCCTGTTTGTCTGGGGCGTCACCCGAAGCCTGGAACGGGAGCCAGAAAACATGACCTTTACCTGGTCGTGGTTCTGGCTCATGACCGTCGGACTTATAATGGCGACAGTTGCGATTCTGGGCGGCCTGGTACCGGGCAGCTCCATCCGTGCCGCGGTGCTTTATACCTTCTACCCGCCCCTGCAGGCACACCCGCTTTTTTACATCGGGCTGGCCCTTGTAGTGATTGGCTCCTGGATGGCCGGGGCCGACTGGTTCCGATCGTACCTGAAGTGGCGCGAGGATCATCCTTCCGAACGGATCCCGATACTCACCTTCATGACCCTCTTCACCATGCTGATGTGGTATGTCTGCACCATCGGCGTTGCGTTTGAAGTGGTTGTTCTGTTGATCCCCTGGTCACTCGGCTGGGTTACCGAAATCGATCCGCTGCTGCCGCGAACCCTTTTCTGGTATTTCGGCCACGCCGTAGTTTACTTCTGGCTGCTGCCGGCCTATTATGTGTGGTACGCCATCCTACCAAAACTCTCAGGCGGGCGTCTCTTCAGCGATTCAATGACGCGCATCGTGTTTATTATCTTCCTGATTTTGTCAACACCGGTCGGCTATCACCACCAGTACGCGGATCCCGGCATTTCGGTCGGGTTCAAGTTTTATGCCATGGCCACCACGCTGCTGCTGCTCCTGCCCAGCCTGATCACCCTGTTTACGGTGGTCGCCAGCATGGAACACGGCGCCCGACAGCGGGGCGGCAAAGGCTCCCTGGCCTGGATCGGTAAGCTGCCGTGGGACAGTCCCGCATTTGCCGGTTGCGCCCTGGCCGGTGTCATGTTTGCCGCGGGCGGATTCAGCGGCATGATCAACGCCTCGATGAATATCAACCTCCTTATTCATAACACGCTCTGGGTGCCGGGACACTTTCACCTGACGGTGGGTACCGCCGTGGCCCTCACCTTTATGGCGATCAGCTACTGGCTGATCCCGCAGCTAACGGGGCGCAAACTTAAAAACAAGACCATGGCCCTGATTCAACCGTATGCCTGGTTCCTGGGCATGACGCTGATGTCAAACGCCATGCACCGCGCGGGACTGGCCGGTATACCGCGACGTACGGCCGAACCGGAATATACCGGCTTCGAATTCGAGGCCGTTTTCGGCACCATCGGAGAGATGAAATGGCAGATCGCCATCGGGGGTACCATCCTTACGATTTCGCTCGTAATGTTCCTCTGGGTCATCATTTCAACTTGGCTGTCCGGTGAAAAATCGGAGAAGCCGGTCGACGATCACATACCAGAACCGCTTTCCGGACCGGAACACACCCCGCCGGTGCTTGACAATATCAAACTCTGGTTGGGGCTGGCCGTACTGCTGGTGATCCTGGCGTACTCATTCCCGCTGTGGGAGATGGTTCAGGACGGGCTCTTTTCACCGGGGGCTCTGCCTAGGCCATCCTGAGCTAAAAACAAAACGACAAACAATTCAGTCACTGTTTTAAGGGATGGATGTCTTTGTTGATATCCATCCCTTTTTTACTCACAACAATCTGCCGGATAATACCAGACAACTCCAATGGCTGACGATTCACCTGCTGAAAATAGTTCTAACAAATCATCCAAGAAGTGGGTGCGTATCCTGATAATTGTGGCGATCGGCATACCGGTGCTTATCGAGCTTAACACCCTGGTCAACCTGGTAAAGGTACACCTGCTAGGTGAGGAACCGCAGGCTGCCGGGCATACTGAGCAGGTCGAATCCAACCGGATCCGCGAATACGTTGCCGGAGACACCCTATTCGCCCACCAGGATTATGCCCTTTTACTCGGTGAAGCACAGGTGGATGTGCGTCCGGGGCACTGGGATTTCCGAATGAACCTGCAGGCAGCCCCGCCCGCGACCGGGTACCGGGCCGATCTCGACAGCATCGTGTTGAGAAGCGACAGGGTGATCTACCCGGGAGATCAAGCCGGGTGGGACCGGGACAACAAGGGCGGAACAAGCACACTGCAGGGGACGTGGCAAGTAGAGAACGGCGATATCCCGGACCGGATGTATCTTTCCATCTACCCAACCGGAGATTCTGGATCGGATACAACCCGGGTGGAGCGGCTCGATATTCCGTTCGGTCCCATCCCGATTCGGTACCGGCAAGAGTAGCAGCAGCCCGCATCAGGGAGCTGCATCGTTATTGAGCCGGTAAAGGGGGAGGTTTTTACGCGGTGCCGGTGCAAGTACCGGTTTCAGGAATTGACCTCCTGCAGTTTCTCTTTCGAGGGCTTGACCGTTACAACCGGCATATCCACATGCTGGGCCACCTTCTCGGTAGTGGATCCGAGGAAGAAATGAGCCAGACCGCTGTGACCGTGCGTGGTCATAACAATCAGGTCAGCATTGTCGGGTGCGTAGTTTTCGATCTCGTAGTGGGCGGAAAGCCCCCTGCCGATAACCGTATCAACCCGGATGGTGTGGGTGCGGTCTCCCCTTGTGATAATCACCTTGTCATGGAATTCCTCATCACCGCGCCGGATCTCTATCGTGTTGTAGTTGTGATCGGACAGGTACTGCTCCATTTTCCCGATAATGTGGGTGTAGATATCGGTCTCTTCCGAATTACCGGGACGACGCTCTATGCTTTCCGAGAGCGTGCCGTAGAGCTCCAGCACATGAAACAGCGTTAGCCTGGCACCATAGGTTTCGGCCAGGGTAAGGGCCAGCGGCAGGCAGGTAAACGAGAGCGAAGAGGCGTCGGTGGGTACCAGAATGTTTTTGAGTCCCTCCGGCTTGAGCCGCTCATCCACGGTAAATACCGGAACCTCGGAATAGCGAATCACTTTTTCGGTAATACTGCCCCTCAGAACATCGGAACTGTGCTCCCCGCGTGAGCCCATGACAATCAAATCGTACCCGTTTTCGGCGGCATATTCCGATATCGCCCTGGAGGGCTTCCGCTCAATGCGCACCAGGGCTTCTCCCCGGTTGGACTCCTCGATATAGTCGGCCATCAGCCCGTTCAACCGGTGAACAGCCCCGTCTTTGACGTGGGGATAGAGATCTTCATCCACATCAAGGGGCACCCCAAGCTTACTGATGCTTTCGCTGAAATACTTGAGGGTGGGGACAATATGGATCATATCGACCCGGGCACCGAATGTAGAGGCCAGTTCCTGGGCGTGCGTGTACGCCGCAATCGATCGGTCGGAAAAGTCGGTAGGTACCAATATTTTATTAATCTGAATCATAACGCTACTCCCTTCTGTCACCATTCAAAAATTTACTGTTTCCGCTATATTACGATTATCGAACCATGGATGGTAATGTACCATCTGAATGTGAATTTACCGTCAATTTTATCATTACCGAATCGAATCTGTAACTAATCCCGTTCAACCGAGCGCAGGAAGTCAAGGAGCCCCACCATCGCCAGGCCAACCACCATACCGATGATACCGCTCCAAAAATGCGTTGTGCCGGCTCCCTCTCTCGTCAGGTAGGGGATAAACGGTTTCGACGCAATCATTTTTTGACTTACGGTTTCGATCTTCACCACTTTTTGTCCCTCCCTCGTCGAGATCTCCCCGAGACGTTCAAACTCCGGGCGGTTCTGCATGGGGGGATCTTCCCGCAGTGCCCGGGCCCGCGGATGATCGTAGGGAACCACCTCGGTGCTGCGAACCGACTGGTGGTAGGTGCGATCCTGGTAGGGCCAAATGACGTAGAGCGATCCGATTAAAAACCCGATGAGAACGGCCAGTGTAGCCCCGTAATACCGGTTTAGCAGCCATGACAGCAGCCGGGAAAACAGGGCGAGCCCCACCACCGCGCCGACAAAAAATGTCAGAAGAACCAGTACCGGTTCGA
>JAWVZC010000093.1:0-12684 GCA_033722415.1 Balneolaceae bacterium
AACAATAAAAATAATTACGGGTTCTACCGCAAGGTTTGGTATCAAATATCATCTAACCATTTGAAGTGACCGCAATGACACAATCAAACAGATGGAGTTCACCATGAAAAAAGTCATATATTTATCCCTCAGCATGTTATTAAGTATGTTAGTAGCGGGAAGTACTCTCGCACAGCAGGGACCGCCGCGACGTGCCGACCTCAACCGACCCGGCATGGGACAATATGACGGCAACCGCATGTTGCGGGGAATCCCGGATCTGACCGACCAGCAGCGGGAGCAGATTCGCCAGGTTCACCTGGATGCCCGCCAACAGGGACTGGCGTTCCAGAACCAGATTAATGAGAAACGGGCCCGACTCCGAACCCTGACCACCGGCGACGAAATCGATATGGATGCCGCAAACGCCGTGGTGGAGGAACTCGGGGCGCTGCGAACCCAGCTGATGAAACACCGGCTGCAGATCCGGATGCAGGTGCGCCAGCTGTTAACCGACGAGCAGCGGGTGGTGTTTGACAGCCGAAGCGCCATGGCAGGCAGTCGCAAGGGCATGGCCGGAATAAAACAGCGGTGCTGGCAGTAGTCGATCCGGCAATCAACTGCGGGAGCGGGTACAGCTTCCGCAGCTGATTTGTCGGCATCCGGCAGGGAACTAAATTCCTGGTAAAAAATAGGTTAGAGCGGGTATCATTGGAGAACGAAGAAGCACTTATAGCGCGACTGAAACAGCGGGATCGCCGGGCATTTAACACCCTGGTGGAACGTGAAAAAGATCGCGTGTTTAACACCTGCCTCGGGTTTCTCCACAACCGTGAAGATGCCGAGGATACAGCACAAGAGGTATTTATGGAACTCCATGAGTCGATCGATGATTTCCGGGGGGATTCCACCCTCAGAACCTGGCTTTATCGCATAGCCGTGACGAAAAGCCTGGAGTTGATTCGCTACCGGAACCGGAAAAAACGATGGGGCTTTTTCCAGGCAATGGCAGCGGATGATCCTCCCGACCCCGATGAAACCCCGAGCGATACCGGCTTTGATCACCCCGGAGTGGAGCTGGAAAAGAAGGAACGCGCCACCCTGCTGATGCATGAGATCGCCAGGCTAACCGAGAAACAGCGGGTTGCGATCACCCTCCAGAAACTGGAGGGACTCTCGTACAGTGAGATAGCGGATGTGATGGAAACCACGGTTTCTGCCGTTGAATCGCTGGTACACCGGGCCACACGGAACCTGGAGCAACAGCTTGCGGACTATTTTGACAAGCAGATCGAGTAACCGTTGTTCCGGTATCCTCCAACCGAATCTAAACGAACACGATAAGTTGATGGACAGACAAACAAAAATTGACCGGGAAATAAAAAAAACGCTGCACGCACTCGATGATACCGAGCGCGCGCAGACTGGGGATCATTTCTTTTCGCAACTTGAAGCACGCCTGGAAGGGCACACGCCTTCCCAGGCCCTCCGCGAACGCAGCCGGCCGGCAATCATAGCGGCCGCGGCCATCATGCTTCTGCTGCTGCTGAACCTGGTGACACTCAGCCGGTACCGTCAATATTTCGACAACAGCGACCCTGAACGTGAACTGTACCTTGAGGCGTTTGCCGAAGAGTACCGGATCGACCTCGACAATTCGGTGTTTTATGAATTTGAACCTGAAGATGCAATCATCCCGGAGGAGTAATCCCATGACTTACCAACATAAATATCGCTGGGCCCTTGCGGGTTTTCTCATATTGCTGCTGCTGAATATCGGAACCCTGACCACGATCTGGCTGATACATCCGCCACAGCAGGTTCTCGGGGAGCGTGAGGATCGCCCGCGCAGGGTACAACGTTTTCTGGCAAACGAACTCGATCTCACGCCAGACCAGCGTCGTAACATGCAGGAGCTCAGGCGGGATCATCTTGAGCAAATGCGTCCCCTTCTGACGGCCCTGCGTTCCGCCCGCAGGTCGTACGTTGCCCACCTAAGAATAGAAAACCGGGAAGAGTCACCTCGTGATATTGACAGCCTGGCAAAACAGATCGGGGATATTCAGGCTGAAATAGAGCGGGAACGGTACCGGCATTTCCGGCAGATACGAACGATACTGGATAAAGACCAGCGGTCCAGGTTTGATCGCCTGGTACGGCAATCGGCACTGGGACCGCCGGGTCGCGACAATACTGCAGGCCGGGACTCAGTTTTGCAGCCGAAACACCACCGGTAAACTATATTGAACCGGCACGGGGTTACCGCGCTGCATGCCGGGAACAAACTCCGCCTTTTTAACACAGCGCAGGGCTTCCTCGTCGGCTCCGCCACCGATACCGCGGATAACCTTCGGGTTCTCGACCCTGCCCTGTTCGTTCACCACAAACTGAACGATTACCCGGCCTTCAATTCCGGCCCGGCGGGCTACCTCGGGATACTCAACGCATTCCTGCAGCCTTGCAAGCCCGCCTTTTAACCTGGGCATCTGTTCAACGACCACGAAAAAGTTCTCCTCTTCTTCCTCCCGGTCATCCGGCGGAGGAGGCAGCTCCAACTTATTCTGCAGGCGCAGCTCCGCGTCCAGGTTCAAAACCGGATCCTCCACCACTTCATCATTGGGTACCGCCACGGGAACCGGCGGTCTGGGCGGAGGGGGCGGCTTTTCCATCTGTTTTGTGCGTATGACCTCCTCAATTTCCACGATCTCCTGCTCTTCGGAAAGATCCAGCTCCCGTTCGGCGGGGCGCACCTCCATCTTCATTCCCACCAGGAACACCAGCAGTGTGATCAGGAGACCTGTTTCCAGAAAGACGGGATAATATTTCCTGAGATCAGCTTTCGGTTTCTTTCGTTGTGCAGTCATAACAGTTCCTCCTTGCTAAAGAGTATTAGTCATTGGTTAGTTATAACTGGCTGCAGCATTGTCGTTCATCTCAAGTAACAAGTTTTTTTTGCCCCGGAGTTCACATAAATACGGGTCGAAGAATACGGCAGGCCCCAATTACGGGAATAGGCGCCTAGGTAAAAACAGATAGCGGGTCATTCGATTTTGTCGTACATTGATCATGCATATCTTAACAAAAAAGGGAGTTATGATGGCCACAAAAGTCAAAAAAAAGATGGATCGGGCCGTTTCATGGTTCGAGATACCTGCCGAAAAGTTAAGCAGGGCCAAAAAGTTCTACGAAAACATCCTGCATATCACCATGACAGATATGGACATGGGTGACAGCCTCAAAATGACGATATTCCCGGTCAAGGAGGGCGGAGTCGGCGGGGCACTGTGTCAAAACAAGAAGTTTTACAAACCGAGTGCCGAGGGAACGCTGGTATATCTGCCGGCCGAGCCTGACGTGCAGACGATCCTGGACCGGGTGGAAGAAAACGGGGGCAAAATCATCCAGCCGCGGACTCAGATATCCGATGAATATGGCTATATGGCCGTCATCCAGGATACCGAAGGAAACCGCGTGGCCCTGCACGGGATGCAGTAGAACCACAGAATAATGAACAGGGAATATCGAATGATGAAATACAAAACGTTCAGGATTCGATACTCCCTGTTCTGCGGTTCATTATTCCCTACGGCTTGATCTTGATATCAATCTTCTCAGTGGGATCCTGTTCCCGTTTACGTATTGCCAGCTGCTGAATGGTGTTGTTGGAAAGCTCGATAAACGCCTGCGCGGACTTTGAATCCACGTCCTGCAGTACAATCGGTGTGCCAGCATCGCCGCTCTCGCGAACCGACTGCTCCAGCGGTATCTCACCCAGAAAGTTGATGCCCACCCGTTCGGCAAGATCGCGCGCGCCGTGCTTACCGAAAATATGGTACTTCTTGTCGGGCATATCGGGCGGAATAAAGTAGGCCATATTTTCAACGATACCCAGCACCGGTACGCTTACCTTCTTGAACATGGCCACTCCTTTTCGGGCATCGTCAAGCGCTACGTTTTGTGGTGTTGAAACAACGATCGCGCCGGTCAGCGGCACTGTTTGCACGATAGTAAGCTGCACGTCGCCGGTTCCGGGCGGCAGGTCCAGTACCATGTAGTCGAGGTCGCCCCACACCACTTCCTGCATAAACTGCTTGACGGCACTGGTCACCATCGGTCCGCGCCAGATCATCGCCTGGTCGGGATCCACCAGCAGCCCCATCGACACGAATTTAACCCCGTATTTTTCGAGCGGGATAAGCTTTTTCTGCGTGGTGATATTCGGGCGTTTGTGCGTATCCATCATGGTGGGAATGCTGGGTCCGTAAATGTCCGTATCCAGCAGCCCGACCTTGGCACCGGTTCGCGCCAGTCCGCATGCCAGGTTAACGGCTACGGTAGATTTGCCAACCCCTCCTTTGCCGGAAGCCACGGCAATGATGTTGTCCACTCCTTTCAGTATCTCCTCGGGACTGGCCTGCTGCCCGGCATCCTGCTGCTGCTTTTTCTGCCGGTGTCCCTGTCCCGGGAAGGCCGCTTCGCTATCACCACTCTCCCCGTCATCCCCCTCCAGCTTCCGCTTTTTCGACAGGTTTACCGCGGTCTGGATATCAAACACGAGATCATCCGCCACATATTTACGCAGCGTTTCCCTGCACATCTCTTTGAGCTTGCTGTCCAGCTCCGGATTCTTTTCCGGCAGATCAAGCGTGAAGGTTATGAATTTATCCTGCACGATCAGGTCTTGGACAAGATCAAGCGTGATAATATCCTTTTCATACTTCGGGTGGATAACGTGGGTCAGCGCCGTGCGAACCTGCTGTTTGTTAATAGCCATGAACTGTGGATTGCATATTGTTATTTAAAGCGAATCAAGATAATGATTTTACCCGAGATGCTAAATGGTGATTCGGCTGATCATCTGACAACTCACGACTCATGACTCACGACCCACGACTCACTCCCAACCTAAAACGGCTCGTAAAAATACTGCCCCATGCCGATGGTAAACACCAGGCACCCGTAAACGGCGTGCTCCACGGTGACCCAGTAGAGCGATCCGGATCGTCGATAGGTATGCATGAACAGGATTCCCCCGGCCAGTGAGAGTCCGACGGCCCACCAGTTGTCATAAATGATGTGCAGCAGGGCAAACGCCAGGGCACTGGCGTAACCGAGCACCGCCTCGGAGGGAAACAGGGAGCGGTAGCGCTGGAAAAAAAACTCACGGTAGATCAGTTCCTGCGGCAGGGCGGAAAGCAGCGGGTACAACAGCATCACCACTATCCAGACGACCGGCTGCTTTCTCGGAAATGCGAACAGGGTGTCCGGATGTACGAGCAGCACCAAACCCAGCATGAACAGGGCCACCAGCAAGCTGCGAACAGCCAGCGAGCGGACAGAATATCTATTCGGCTGCCGAAAAAGACGCTCGAAGGATAGCGTGGAATCAAACCAGAGTGCCAGCACGATACCCAGGGTTACACCAAGCAGCGCCGCTATCTTGGGGACGGCAAACAGGTCGAAATAAAACAGCAAGGGCAGCCCGAGGAAGAGGATACCAAACTCGGCAACGAGGTAGATCCGGTTATTCATCATTCCTTTACTTGTACGGTACCAATTCGTGAAATGTGATTTCATTCCTGCTGCCGGTTCCCATTTCGCAACGCGGGGTCATCACGACCGGACATCCAGCCGTAACCGGGAAGCCAGGGAAGCAGACCATTACGTTTGACCAGCTATAACAACAGGAATTTTGCCATCCGTTTCCAGTCGAACCAGGTTTGGCTTCAATAGGTACACCGGACCCGGCAAACGAGATGCCGTATCGATATTGTTTATGCACCAGGCCGACCGGAACATACATATCCCGTGGTTTTATTCTCCATCTTCTGATCAATTTTTCTTATATTCACCTGTTTATTCGAACGACCAAATTTAACTCTGCTTAATGTCCCATTCCCAGTCCGACGCTGTAGCTAAAGCATCTCCAGACAACAAAACCAAAAGCGGCGATCGCCCCATAATTGTGAAAGGGGCACGGGTTCACAACCTGAAGGATATCGACGTCGAGATACCGCGCAACAAGATGACCGTGATCACCGGGGTCTCCGGTTCCGGGAAATCGAGCCTGGCCTTCGACACCATCTATGCCGAGGGGCAGCGGCGGTACGTGGAGAGTCTCTCCAGCTATGCACGGCAGTTCCTGGAGCGCATGGACAAACCGGACGTCGACTTTATGCAGGGGATTTCACCCGCCATGGCGATCCAGCAGAAGACCACCTCCAGCAACCCCCGTTCCACGGTGGGCACCACCACCGAAATCTACGACTACATGCGGCTGCTCTGGGGGCGTATCGGGCGCACGATTTCGCCGAAATCGGGGCGCGAGGTACAAAAGGATTCCACCAAAACGGTTATAGAAGAGCTGTTTTCCCAGTTTGAGGAGGGGACCAAATTTTACGTTCTCTTTCCCGTTCCCCACCACGAGAAAAAGAAACTCGAGGATGAGTTGAAGGTCCTGAAAGAGAAGGGACTAACCCGCCTGCTGCATGTGGAGGATGAAACCCTGCTCGATGTAACCACCGACGAGGTGAACCCCGACAAGATGGATCCGGCGGAATACCGGGTACTGGTTGACCGGCTGGGCGTCAAAAAAGATGACGATACCCGCAGCCGTATCGCCGACTCGGTGGAAACAGCGTTCCATGAGGGGCGGGGCCGCTGTTCCATCAAAATCCGAAATGGGGAAGAACTCAACTTCAGCGAACGGTTTGAGATGGACGGGATGGAGTTCGAGGAACCGACGCCCCAGATGTTTTCATTCAACAATCCCTACGGCGCGTGCGATACCTGCGAAGGATTCGGACGGGTAGCCGGCATCGATGAAGATCTGGTGATTCCCGACCCGGAGAAGACCATTCGCGACGGTGCCATCGCCCCCTACAGCGGACAGAAATTCAGCAAACACCTGCGCGATCTGATCAAGGTATCGGCCCGCTACAGCCTGCCGATCGATACCCCGTACCGGGATCTCTCCGACGAGATGAAGGAGATCATCTGGGAGGGCAAGGATGAGTACAAGGGCCTCAACGAGTTCTTCGAGGATGTCAAGAGCCAGTCGTACAAGGTGCACATGCGGGTATTCTACTCGCGCTACCGCGGCTACAGCCGCTGCCCCGATTGCAAGGGCTACCGCGTTCGACCCGACGGGCTCTACGTAAAGGTTGACGGCAAGCACATTGGAGAAATTTCGGAGCTTACCATCGGTCACGCCCGGGAATTTTTCGAAAACCTGGAACTCACCGAATTCGAGAAAGAGGTGGCCGAACAAATTTTATTCGAGATCCGGAAACGGCTGAAATACCTGGATGAGGTTGGGCTGGATTACCTGACGCTTAACCGGCTGGCCAACACGCTCAGCGGCGGCGAGTCGCAGCGGATCAGCCTGGCGAACTCGCTGGGGAGCTCGCTGATCGGGAGCCTTTACGTGCTGGACGAACCCACCATCGGGCTGCATCCCCGTGATAACGACCGCCTGATCAACATCCTGAAAACGCTCCGCGATATCGGCAACACCGTACTGGTGGTGGAGCACGATCCCGCCATGATCGAGGCCGCCGACAACATCATCGATATCGGTCCCTTTGCCGGCGTGCACGGCGGAGAAGTGGTTTTCGAGGGTAACGTCGAAGAACTGAAGCAATCCAAAACGCTCACCGGTAAGTATGTGAGCGGGCGCAAGAAAATCCCGGTACCCGAAAAGCGGCGGAAAGGGACAGGCAATTCAATTGTTCTGGAAGGAGCCGGCGAGCACAACCTGAAGAGCCTGGACGTGGAGTTCCCGCTGGGCAAGTTTATCTGTGTGACCGGCGTAAGTGGCTCGGGTAAATCCACCCTGGTGCACGACACGCTCTACGCCGGCATCCAGAAGCAGCTCGGAACCTACAACGACAAGGTGGGCCGGCACAAAGCGATCAGGGGACTCAACCATATCGATTCCGTGGAGATGGTGGACCAGTCGCCGATCGGGCGCTCCTCGCGGTCCAACCCCGCCACCTATACCAAGGCGTTTGACGGCGTACGCGACCTGTTTGCCAACACCCGCCAGTCCAAGCTGATGGGCTACGAGCCCGGCCATTTCTCGTTCAACGTGCCCGGCGGACGCTGCGAGACCTGCGAGGGTGAGGGCGTGCAGACCATCGAGATGCAGTTTATGGCAGACATCGAGCTGACCTGCGAAACCTGCAACGGCAAGCGCTACCGCAAGGATGTGCTGGGCGTGAAGTACCGGGGCAAAAACATCCACGACGTGTTGGAGATGTCGGTCTCCGAGGCAATCGAGTTTTTTGTGGACGAACCGGCCATCACCAACAAACTGCAGACACTCGAGGATGTGGGACTCGGGTACCTGAAGCTGGGACAGAGCGCCCCTACCCTGTCCGGCGGGGAGGCGCAGCGCGTGAAGCTGGCCAAGTTCCTCTCCAAGAACGCCGGAGACCACACGCTCTACTTCTTTGACGAGCCGACCACCGGACTCCATTTCGAGGATATCAACAACCTGCTCGATTCTTTCAACCGCCTAGTGGACGAGGGACACACCGTTATCATCATCGAGCACAACCTGGACGTCATCAAGAGTGCCGACCACATCATCGACATCGGCCCCGAGGGCGGCTTTGCAGGCGGGCAGATCGTGGGTACAGGCACGCCCGAGGAGATTACGGAAATCGAGGAGAGCTATACAGGCACCTACCTGAAAGACGTGCTGAATTAGTGAAAAGGTTGACGGGAAAAGTGAGGCGCGTACCGAGAGTTTTCACCTTGCTATTTGTAATTTTTATATCGATGGATTTGTAAATTTACTCCTAAAAGATATATTCGTTTATGGAAAAAACGGTAAATATCATACCAAAAGAGCGTGCAGAAGAAGCAGATATTGAATTCTGGAGAAATAAAAGTGGAGAAGAACGATTAGAGGCGGTTCAATATCTCCGGGAGCAGTGGGTCGAAAAATTCAACAACCGAGCCGAGTATAATGAGAGTAGAAAAGGACTTCGAAGATTTTATAAAGTTATTAAACGAACATGAGGTCCGATACCTGATTGTAGGGGCATTTGCCGTATCTTTTCATTCCCGTCCACGGTTTACCGGTGATCTCGATGTATATTTGGATCACTATCCAGAGAATATCGAAACACTATTACTGGCTTTGAACGATTTCGGATTCGAGTCAATAGGGCTTTCAGTCAAGGATTTCCAAGAAGACAATATCATACAACTGGGATACGAACCCAACCGAATTAACCTGTTGACGGGTATCTCTGGAGTAGCGTTTGGTGATGCTTTTCATAGTCGTGTAAAAGGAAATTATGGTGATGAAACAGCATGGTTTATTTCCCTCGATGATCTAATCAAAAACAAAAAAGCCAGTGATCGCTTGAAAGACAAAAGTGACCTGGAATTACTTGAACAGTATAGGCAGTAAGTGTTTTTTTCTTTTGCAAGCCACATCATCGAGCGCGGCTTTGCCGGCGGGCAGATTGTGGGCACTGGAACGCCCGAGGAGATGACGGAAATCGAGAAGAGCTATACGGGCACCTACCTGAAAGACGTGCTGAATTTGTAAAAAGGCAGACGTGAAAAGTGACACGTATCACGAGCCAAAGCTTGCAAAGTTGGCTGTCCCAATCCCATTTTTTGCAACCATTTTATAGATAGATAAGGTATCAAACCTTGGTTATACAACAGGCCAGAATTTGCTATTTGGGTTAATTTTTTTAGCTATAACCAGTTTACCTTTCAAAAAAGAGGTAAAAGAGGGATAAATATAAGTGTAACCTAAAGATCAAGGAGAGGTACTATTATGAATAAACGTATTTCCTCGCACTCGTACTCGTATCTGCAATTGTTACATTGGGGATGGTTCAGACTGATATTCTGCCAAGTAGTTCTGCTATCCAGGAAGATGGTGAATCGGTTAATATGTTTGTAGACTTCGAGTTTGATCCAACATCACATGACTAAGGTTCACTTGCTGCTGGCAACACTAGAACCTTTTGTTTCGAACTCACAAACTATGGTACAAATTCTGCTTCCGGTTCAGTGGGAGTGTACGCAAATGGCTTTCTGTGTACATCAGGTTGTACCTACGACTTGGGCTATTATGAGAATCAATCGGTATGTATAAAATTCGCTCCTCCAAGTGCTGGGTCGTACAGTGGAACAATATACGCGGAAGATGCCACAGCTTCGGTGAGTGGAGATGCTTACTAATTTTATTCATTCATATCCTTCAGATTTGGTTTTAAATATCCGAGCAGTTTAATAATTGCTCGGATATCTATTATAGTTAATAAAAAAATATACTCACGAATAGTAGTTTATCTAAATAGCTTTATTTGAATGCATCCCTGTTCTAGATTTCTCTATAACTTAATTTTGTTAATGCTTGTTTTTGTTTCATTTAGTAATTGTGACAACTCTTTCTCTCCTCTAAAGGAAAATACTCAATACCCATTTTCCATCTACGGCTACCTCGATGCCTCGGTCGATACCCAGTGGGTACGGGTGGCCCCCACCCGCAACCAGCTGGAGATGTCGGCTGCGAAACCCTTCATTCGCGTGACCCTCACCGAACTGGAAACAGATCAAAGTACGGCTATGAATGACTCGCTGTTTCGGTTGCCCAATGGAGTACATTTTATAAATGTCTGGACCACCATGGATATTAAACCCGAACATACCTACCGCCTGGTGGCCGAGCGCCCGGATGGGGAAACCAGCAGCGTAATAGTTACAATCCCAAAAGATTTTCCAACTCCGAAACTAATATATGGAGTAGATGGATGTTCGGCCCGGTTGGAAATAGAAGAGGTGGAGCATCTTGCAGATATCCAATCAGTTTGGATTCTACGATCAAATTCTTCAGGATATTTGAGGGAAGAAGTTCGTCGTTTTTCGTATAGAAGTACTGCCAGAGAACGAACCCCAAACGATTATTATACACGCATATATGCCGATCGCGAGAAAGAAAAATTAAATCTGCCAGCGGGCAGGTATAATATGTCAGAACGATACATTTTTGTAGCCGCGGCCGGCCGGGAATGGATACCCGATATCGGCTCGCTGGGTGATATCGAATACGCGCTGCCCGAGGGACTCTCAAACGTAGAAAACGGGCTGGGTTATTTGGTGGGTATCGTGAACAAAAAAGTGCCGTACGAAAAGTGTTTGTCACCGTAAAAAATGGTCAAGTCATAAACTCTTTTTGACCCATGATTACCAAACAGGCATATGAGGAGTGTGAAAGTGAGTGGGTGAAGGCGGGAGATCTCTTTTATCCTTTCACATTTCACGTTTCACTTTTCACGCCCAAGCATGTTGGTAAACTTTGTTTGGTGTCTTCTGCTTACAACGAATGCATTACCACCGCAATAAGGAAGCTGCAATAACATCCCTCCCCAACAATATACCTGCCTGCAGATCTACCAACAATTGGAGGTGAACCCGTCTTAAAAAATAATTATTAATATTTATTTACCTGATATTATAAGCCTTGTTAGAATTATCGACTAATATACCAAGGTTAAATCACAAGAGTGCGATATCGGCCGGGTGTTTGCCGCGTGTTATCAAAGTTGTCCGCCTGAGGAGATTCCGGCAGGCAGACAGGTTTGAAACAACACCTAACACCCCAACCCAATAAACAATAAGAACCATGAACTCATATCACCAATATCTGTTATCTGTCGCCGTACTGGTTATCGGAATAACCGGTTGTGCATCCGAGAGTGATACCGAAACAGCAACAACCGACACGGAGTCTTCAACCGAAACTGCAACCCCGGGCTGGTCATACGAAGAGGGTCCGACCGGTCCGGAAAACTGGGCCACACTGCGTGCGGAATACGCTCCATGCAACGGTAAGTCGCAGTCTCCCATCAACATTCCCACCGGTGAGGTAGCGGCGGATGAAAGTCTGTCTCCCCTTGAAGTCAACTACGGCACCACGCCTGTCGAAATTATCAATAACGGCCATACGGTACAGTTTAATGTCTCCGGAGACTATTCCCTGTCTACCGGTGACAAGGAGTATGAATTGCTGCAGTTCCATTACCACGTCCGCAGCGAGCGTACTATCGACGGTGAACACTACCCGCTGGAGATCCACTTTGTGCACCGGCACTCTGATACCGATTATGCCGTACTGGGTATGATGTATCAACCCGGGGTATCCAATACCCTGCTGGCCGACTACCTGCCCTTCATACCCACCGAAATAGGCGCATACCGCAGTGAAAGCCAGATCGACCTGTCAACCCTCATTCCGGCTGAGCTGACCTATTTCCATTACGACGGCTCGCTGACGACGCCTCCCTGCTCGGAAGTGGTTAACTGGTACTTGCTGCAGAACCCGGTTGAAGCGTCAACAGAGCAGCTCGATCAGATGACCGAAATCCTGGACGGCAACTACCGGCCGGTAATGCCGCTGAACGACCGTGAGATACTTGGGTATGGTGAGTAGGATAAGGGGGGGGTATATTTCTAAGATTTACAGAATAATCTGCATTAACCTTTAAAAAGATTATGCCCCCCATAAAATTGACAAGCCAGTGTTACCTGTCTAGCCCGGATATCTCACCAAGAAATTTGTTTCTCCGCAAGGCGAAGCGGACATATCCGCACAGACGTCCTATCCTGGACGTTGAGCAGGGTGTGTCCGCTTCAACGCCGGTGAGGGGGAAAATTTCGCAGCCCAATACCCCC
>JAWVZC010000094.1:0-12652 GCA_033722415.1 Balneolaceae bacterium
AGGCCTTCAAGCCAGCCGCTGCCGTTGAACAATCCGCCCCATGCCCAGGAGCCGAATACGGGGTAGATGAAACCGGTAATAAGGATGGAGAAAATCAGGTAGCCTCTGAATTTGGTCCGCTCAGCCACTGCTCCTGATACGATGGTTGCCGCCGTTGCAGCAAATACGGCTTGAAAGATGAAGAAGGCCCATGTCCAGGTTTGATCCTGCCCTTCAATTCCGGTCAGGAAAAACCCGTCGGTTCCGATCCAACCCCCCGCCGTGGTGCCAAACATGAGGGCAAAACCCACAGCAAAAAAGACCAAACCGCCTGCCCCAACATCCATGAAGTTTTTCATGATGATGTTGACCGCATTTTTGGACCGGGAAAAACCGGCTTCCAGTAGTGCGAATCCAGCCTGCATAAAGAAGACAAGGATTGCAGCCAGTATCGTCCATACATAGTTGATGTTGGTTTGCGTAACAGCATCCTGCAAAACTGCAGAATCTGCCGCAAATGCACTTGTTGCCCCGGTAAGTAAAATTCCCAGGAACGTAATGCAGTACTTAATCATTTAAACACTCCAGTTGTTTTATTAAGATTTAGAATTAACCTAAATATGTTTTGATCTCTCAAAACAGCTCCTAAACTATTTAGTAAAATTTAAAGAGTCAACTAAAAAATTAATTAATTTAGGAAAATAAGCGGAATTAAGTTAGGAGTGGAGGGTGGGCAGGTTATCAGGCTTAAAAAAGGAAGGAAAAGTGTCGCTATTGCCTAAAAACGGTGATTTGGGCGGACTGTGTCCTGGTTATAGTTGCGGTTTCTGTTTTCACAGGGGGCAAATATCTCCTAAATAAATTAGGAAATCAAGAGTTTTGGCAAAAAAAATTAAGATTTTAGGTAGTGTTCTATTGTTCCGGCGATTTTATTCCAGGTTTCTGTTCGCTTTTGGTCGTCTGTTTCCAGCAAGGTGAGCCGGAATCCGTCTTTGTTGCTGGCAAAACCACTCAATGGCACCACGCATATGCCGGTGGCCCCCAGCAGGTAGTAGACAAACCGTTTGTCGAGTGTGACGTACGCAATGTTTGATTGCACCAGGTTTCGTATGGAGGGATTTTCAATTTCAAGATACTGGTGGTCGTTCAATACCCCGTCATCAAATAATACGGTCATATAGAATGCACCCTGGGGCTTCACCACGCTGATGCCGTTCACCTTTGAAAATATCTGGAACGCCTCCTCCGCACGCTCTTTAAACATCTGTTTGCGATGCTCCAGGTGTTCCTGGTATCGCGGGTCGCCCATCACCAGCGGGATGGAGAGCTGGGGCAGGTTGGTAGAGCTAACCTCCAGCATCTTGGCATTGATGAGCGTTTTGATATAGGTCTTAAAGGCGGGGTATTTTTCCTGGTTGTACACTTCGATCCACCCGCAGCGGGCACCGGGCCAGGGGTATTCCTTCGAGATGCCGCGCAGGGCAATGCCGGGAACATCCCCGATCACCTCGCTGAGGGAAGCGGTGTCGGAACCGTTGTAAATAATGTTGGCATAAATTTCATCACAGATCATAAACAGCCTGTGTTCGCGGGCAATTTCCACCATCTCTTCCAGGATATGGCGGGGGTAAACGGCCCCCGTCGGGTTGTCGGGATTGATTATAAGCATGCCCGCGATAGAGTCATTGTATTTTACCTTGTTGCGCAGGTCCTCCAGATCGGGCATCCACTTGTTATCCGGGTCAAGTTTGTAGGTCAGGTGTTTATAGCCGGAGTGGGCCGCTTCTGCCGAGGAATGGGTGGAATAGGCGGGGGAGGGGCCGATCACGCGGGCCTCTCGCTTCAGATAACCGAAAATTTTGCCCACGGCGTCGCCGAGACCATTAAAAAAGATGATTTCATCAGCCGAAATCTGGCATCCCCCCCGGCGGTTCACCTGCTCGGCAAGAAATTGCCGCGTTTGCGGATTGCCCTGGGTGGTGCTGTAACTGTAGGTATTGTCATCTTCAACCAGGTCTGTAATGATCTGTTTTATCCAGCCCGGCAGCTTTTCCCCCTTTTGTATGGGATCACCGATATTTTCCCAGGTGATGGGAACACCGAGGTCCCGGATCTGATTTGCGAAGGCCACAATCTCCCGTATCTCGTACGTGAGCTGTCCTGATCCGTCATGCAATATGTTACGTCGCAAATCGCCGTCCTTCTTCGTTTCGAGGACTATACTTTTGTTATAGGTCATCGGTGCTGATATTCCGCTGTATGTTGTATAAAAAATTGATATTCCCGTAGATACAAACAAGTTCCAAGGTTAAAAACTATACAACTTAAATAAAAGGAGAAATTAAACATTGTAAGCCGGTCTCCCTTCGGCGGTCACATGTGGTTAAAATCGGTCGAAATCGGGCTGGTTCGGTCCCGGGCCCGAAACGGGCTGATATGGTGCGGGGTGCACCTGCGATATCCTTTGAATGTATTGCGAATATCTGCTATTCTTGGGTACCATTTGAGAAGCCTTCCCCGGGTTCAGAAGAACATGAGAAACAAAATCAGTTAACTCAGACGACAGATGATCTATATTAAGAATCTTGCCGATCACGAAAATCAGGAAGTGACGTTGAAAGGATGGGTTTATAACTACAGGAGCAGTAAAAACCTCTATTTTTTGGAACTGCGAGACGGAACCGGCATTTGCCAGTGCGTGGTGTCAAAAAATGATGTCCCTGACGAGGTGTGGGAGGCCGCCGATTCCCTGCGGCAGGAGAGTTCCCTGGAGGTTACTGGCAACATTGTGGAGGATGAACGCAGCATCGGTGGCTACGAGATGCATGTAACCGATTTGCAGGTACACCAGGTTGCAGATGGGTACCCGATAACCCCGAAAGAGCACGGTGTGGAATTCCTGATGGAAAATCGACACCTTTGGCTTCGAAGTCAGCGGCAATGGGCGGCCATGCGGGTACGCAATGAAATTATCTGGGCAATACACCGGTTTTTCCAGGAACGTGATTTTGTGCAGATGGATGCCCCCATTTTTACCGGAAACGCCGCCGAAGGCACCACTACGCTGTTTGAAACCGATTATTTCGACGAAAAGGCGTATCTCACCCAGTCGGGACAGCTCTATGGTGAGGCGATGGCGATGGCTCACGGTTTGATCTACACCTTCGGTCCCACATTCCGGGCCGAAAAAAGCAAGACACGCCGGCATTTAACCGAGTTCTGGATGATAGAACCCGAAATGGCCTACTACGACCTTGCCATGAATATGGACCTGGCGGAAGATTTCGTCCGGGCGATCGTAAAGCAGGTGCTGGACAACCGTTCAAAGGAGCTGGAGATACTGGAACGCGACACTACCACACTAAAGAAAACGGTGGAGAAAGAATTCCCACGCGTATCCTATGATGAGGCGGTTGCTACCCTGAAGAGCGAGGAGACGGCTGAGATGCTGGACCGCATGGTGGAGGAAAGAAAACAGGAATACCGTGACCTGGAAAAGGAGCGAGAGGAGATCGAAAAGGAGCGTGGGTCAGCGAAAAAATGGCGAAAGGCACAGATCGACGAACGGATCCGGGAAATTGCAGGCCGGATCGACCAGATCGAGGAAGATCTGCGCAATATTCCCGAATGGCGCGAGTCCGCCCTCAATTTCGAGTGGGGAGAGGATTTTGGCGGCAGTGATGAAACCATCCTGATGCAGCAGTATGAGACCCCCATCATCGTGCACCGGTACCCGGCCAAAATTAAGGCGTTTTACATGAAACGGGACCCGGAGAACCATGACCTTGCCCTGGCGTGCGATGTACTGGCTCCCGAAGGATACGGCGAAATTATCGGGGGCAGTGAGCGGGAGGACGATCTCGAAACGCTGAAAAAGCGTCTCCGCGAACACGATTTGCCGGAGGAGGTATTTGACTGGTATCTGGACCTGCGCCGCTACGGCTCGGTTCCCCATTCCGGGTTTGGTCTCGGGCTGGAACGGACGGTGGCCTGGCTCTGCGGTCTTGATCACGTCCGGGAGACGATCCCGTTTCCCCGCATGCTCGGGAGGCTGCGCCCCTAGTAGTGCGCCGGCTGACGGTAAAAAGATTTAACAGCAAACGACAGCGACCACGAACCAATAACCAGAGGCACCCTTGGCCAGGAAAACCAGCATTGAACGTTTCCGGGAAGCACGGGATTCGCTCAGCAGTGAAAACCGCAAGCCGGTCTACTACTTTTGCGGGGAAGAGGAGTTTTTCCTGGACCGCCTTGAACAGGCAACCGAAGCCCTGGTTCCCGAGCAGCACCGCGATTTTAATTTTGACCTGCTGTACGGCAGGGATATCAATCCCGAAAAGCTGTTATCCATTATTCGCAGTTACCCGATGATGGCAGAGCTACGCGTGGTAGTGCTGCGTGATTTCAGGAGTCTGGGCAGTGCCCCGGCTTCACCGGAGGGATATGGAGGCACGGTCAACGATCTTATTCCCTACCTCGAACAGCCCAATCCCACCACACTGCTGGTGATAATCGACAGCAAAAAACCGGATGGCCGTACCAACATTGGAGAGGCGATCCGGAAAAACGGCAACGTCGGGTTTTACGAGTTCGAATCGATACCCGATTCCCGCCTGCCAGAGTGGATTATCGAGTGGACCGCCCGGGAGTATAACAAAAAAGTAAGGCCCGCAGCCGCCCAGTTGCTGGCCCAGTTCGTAGGCAGTAACCTGCAGCTGGTGTCCACAGAAATAGATAAAGTGTGCACTTTTGTGGACACTTCCCGGGAGATCACCAAGAGCCATGTCAAACAGATTATCGGGTTTTACCGCGAATATTCGGTGATTGACTTGAAAGAAGCCGTAATGGACCGCGACCTGGAGAAATCCCTCTTTATTGCGGAACAGATGTTGCAACACTCTAAGTCTGACACGGGAGAAATCATACGTTCCGTGGGGTTCTTTTACAGCGTGTTTTCCAAGGTTTGGCAGATTCGACGTCTTGCCGCCAAAAACAGCTCCAAATCCCAGATTCAGAAACAGATGGGTATCGGGAGCAGCTGGTATTTTGACCAGCTCTGGCAGGACGCATCAAAATATGAGCTTCGCGATATGCCTCGCGTATTCGAAGCCCTGCTGGATGCCGACCGCGCTTCCAAAGGATTCACCGCCATGGACCCCACGACGATTCTTCTCCTGCTGATCAGGCGGATTATCAACTAATACCTGTTCCCGGTAGGTTGGTATTCGCTTTTCAAACAGAGTGAATCGCAACAATTTAACAGGGGGATTCCAACCATGGGAGCTCTTTCACGTAACCAACTGCAGGCAATGTCTGACGAAGACCTGATGGAGTATTTTCAGGCAGGGTATGAAGAGGGATTTAATTTGCTGGTCGAACGGTACTCCGACCGGGTGCACAATTTCCTGTACCGGTATACACACGATCACCAGGATTGCGAAGACCTTGTTCAGGAAACCTTCCTGCGCGTGTACCGAAGCCGCCACTCCTACGAGCGAATAGCCAAATTTTCGACCTGGATGTATACGATTGCGCTGAACCTGGCCAAAAGCCTGTACAAGAAAAAGAAACGCATGACCACTGTGACGATTCATAAAGATCCGGGTGATCCGGAGGATCGGAAAATGGATATCGAGGATACCAACATCCTGCAGGATGAATCGCTCCATGAAAAGATGTGTATGGAGCGGTTGAAAAAAGCGCTCCTGGAACTCAACGACGATTTCCGCGAAGTTGTGGTGCTTCGGGATATTCAACAGCTTTCCTACGAAGAGATTTCAGAGATGACCGATAACCCGATGGGCACCGTAAAATCCCGTATCAACCGGGGCAGGGCCCAGCTTCAGGAGCTGCTGGAAGGATATGTTTATCCCGAAAATAGTTTTCAGGCCGGCGTGAATTCTGCCTGAGTTAGATATTTATTGACGGTTCACTGTAAAAGGACACCCTGGAAACAAGGTGTCCTTTTTTGTTTTGCAGGCGGGAGAGAACTGGTGCTCCCGACCCCTTAGCCTTACCGACGAACCAATTTCTTGGTGAGAAATGCAGGTTAGGATCGAATGTTGGATATGAATGCCGCCAGCAGATTGTGGTTTAGGGAATAATTTCATATAAACTATGGGCATTAACCCTACATCCAGCAGGAAGAATTACATGTCATTTATGTCAAACAACCACATTTTCATACCCTCAATCACCAGACGATTGATCCCGGTGCTGATACTATCAGTTGGGATTATCGCTGTTTCCGGATGCAGCAGTGAAACCGATACGCCCCGGCAGTCTGCGGATAACGAAACGAATTCCCGGTCACGCTCAGGTACCGAGACGATATCTGAAAATTACCTGAGAAGTGCCGCGCTTGAAGGACAGTACCAGGAGGTCGAGAAGGCCGTGAAGCAGGGCGTGAATATCAATGACCCGGACAACAGGGGACGTACAGCCCTGATGCTGGCGGCCTACAACGGGCACACCGACATTGTGCGCCTGCTGCTGGAGGAGGGTGCCGAGGTTGATAGCAAAAACTCGGAGGGACGTACCGCATTGATTTTCGCGGCTAGCGGGCCGTATCCCGAAACGGTCGAAGCCCTCCTGGAATGGAAGGCGGACCCGAATACCACCGACAACGTCGAGGGATGGTCGGCCCTGATGTTTGCAGCAGCAGGCGGCCACCAACAGGTAGTGGAAACACTGATTGAACACGGGGCTGATGTCAGCCTTCAGGATAAGGATGGGGACAAGGCAATCTCCTTTGCCAGGGAGAACAACTTCTCAACAATCGTATCACTCCTGGAAGATGCCGAAAAGTAAGTACATGTCATGTTGTGGTACCCGTACTCATCCCATCCACGTACAATCTTGTGTGAGAACCGGAAAGTGACGATACCGGATACAAACAGCCGCCACCATCGATGGGATGTAAAAAATGGGAATTCCGGAAACATTTTTTTTGATTTGATGTAGAATGTGTTAGAACACGTGAGATCCTGCTGATATTGATTAGGTTTGCAACCATATGGACAGGTATCAGCAGTACCATCGCCCAGAAATCGCAAACTGCAGCACCGGTTTTCTACAATGTGCAGAGCGGGGTAAAACAAGTTTTCTGGTGATCAGACTAGCGGAAGATACCGTTATCTACGTTATTGTAACCGAAACAGACCACACCTCTCATGGAATCTACAGCATTTGATGAAGATGTCCGCCTCACCCACTTTTTGACGGATTACCTGGATGAGAAGATGGGGAAAGGAGAGCGAAACGCGTTCGAGGAATATCTTGAAAACAACCCTGTCGAACGGAAGTTTGCCGATAAGGCACAAAAAGGAATGCAGAAACTGCAGTGGCTCGGGAAAAAGCTAAAGGAAAATAACAAGACGGCCGGTTTTATTGCGGAAGAGATGACAGATTTGAAGAACCATCGTTGAATTCCGGCATTTCCCAGACGATCTGCTTCAGCTACAATCTTTAATTTAGACCCGTCGAATGTGTCCGGTTACCCGGCCTTGCGACCTTGCTGGCACACGAGAACGGGGCTTCCAATCGCACATTCAATACTTGTCTGCTACTGGTTCAACGGGTAATAAGCAATCCCGGTATTTCCCAATAATGGAATCTACCCGGAACGTACATCAATACCCCATCTAACCGCAGTGATATCGGAATTTCCATCGGCATTGCTGATGTTACTGTTAATAAGTTCCCCCCGGCTCGGGTTCGGGTAAGTTGATGAACAACGGACCCCCTCATGGTACGGGGTTCCGAAATATCGTAAGTTCCCGGGAATTGTTATGAAAACGAATTCTGATAATATCTCCAGGTGGATATACTAATGGATTCCAGTGCAGTTACTTCCTCATCCCGATTCGCATGGCTGCCCATGCTGCTGCCACTTTTGTGGGCATTGGGTTGTGAAGACAATAATCAGGCACCTACAGCCGCGAACAATCCCGGTAGCATCGTGGTGGTTATTTCCGTAACGGGCCCCGACCAGGATACGAATCTGAAGGTATTGCTTAATTCGTCGATCACCCGGTTCAGTGCGGGTGAAGATCGCATTTTGTTTACTGATCTGGAAGCGGGCAATTACCGGGTATCCGTGGAAAATCTCCGCCTGAACTGCAGCGTTGATAAGATTGATCCGGACGTTGTTTCCCTGGAGGATTCCGGGCAGCAGACGGTTGAAATTAGTGTTAACTGCCGTGAAGCGGTGCTGAACCAGATCCTGTTTCTTCGGAAAGAGAATGATCAGTACAACCTGTACGTGATGAATGCCGACGGAACTGATCAACAAAAAATTGCGGAAGATGTGGATGAGTCGTCTGGGTACGCCGTTTCTCCCAACGGAACACAGATAACCTTCGCCTCCGACCGCGATGGCGATCTCGAGATCTTTACGACCGGTCCTTCGGGTAACAATCTCGCTCAACTGACTGATAACAGCAGTGACGATTTTGATCCCGAATTTAACTCTAACGGCACAAGGATCGCTTTTGTCAGTGAGCGGGACGGTAACAGGGAGATTTACGTTATGGACAACAGAGGCAATGACCTGCGTAACCTCACGAACAATGCAGCGGCCGATTATGCCCCCCGATGGAATCCCGCAGGTTCCCTGCTGGCATTTGTCAGTGAGCGCCGCGGTAACGCGGATATATTCACCATCAAGGGGGATGGCACCGAGTTGGAAAATTTGACTCGTCACCCGGAGTTTGACGCCAATCCCAAATGGAGTCCTGACGGACAGAAAATTGCCTTCGAAACATTACGGGAGGGCAATTTTGAAATTTTTGTGATGGACCTTCGTGGAGAAAACCTGTTCAACCTGACGCGCAATCCGGGATACGACGCCAACCCCGTATGGAATCCCTTCGGTTCACGGATTGCGTTTGAGAGCAGCCGGGACGGCAATTTTGAGCTTTATATGATGAACGCGAATGGCAGTACCCAGATACGGTACACCGAAAACGCCGGCAGCGACCTGCACCCGAACTGGAATCCGTCGGGATCGAACATCGCTTTTACGCGAAATCTGCAGGGAAATCTGGAGATTTTCGTGATTACCGGGGACGGCCGGGGACAGTCAAACCTGAGTAACAATCCCGATCTTGATACGCACCCGCAGTGGAGCCCGTTTAAACAGTCCGGCGTGTTGATCGGTGACCAGTGAGCAGCCCAGCACGGATTAACGGGTATGAGCACCGCGGCTTACGGAATGACATAGCGTTATTCTGCGAGCCGAACCCTTCTGAATTCTGAATTCTGAATTCAGTGGTCCTTGTTCGACATTGGATATTCGATATTCACCATTCTCCTGCCGTTGAATTTTTGGGTGATCGCTACTTAAGTCACGAATACGTTTGGAATGGCTCAGACAAAGTAAATATGCTGGCTTCGAAATGAGTAATTTGACATTTTGAGCAAAAACTTAGCTCTAATACTCCAGCAGGGTATTCAGTTTACTCTCCAGCCGGGAAGAGGCCAGGTACCCCTGTTCCAGGTGTTTGTTGAACGGAACCGGGGTATCGAGGGAGGAACAGCGAATTACCGGTGCATCCAGCAAGTGAAAAAAGTGTTCGGATATCAGGGCAGAGATTTCACTCATGGGGCCCATTGTCAAAGAGGGCTCTTGAAGCAGCAGCCCCTTGTTTGTTTTTGCCAGCGATTGGCGGATGGTTTCCATATCCAGTGGCTGCAAGATTCTCAGGTCCAGTATTTCCAGTTCCACTCCTTTAGTTCGGTAGTGATCGGCTATCTCGAGCGCCCAGTGCACCCCCAGCCCGTAGGTGATGATGGTGGCGTCAGTTCCTTCCCTGCGAATAACCGCCTCCCCGAGAGGTTCCTGGGTTGCGATATCCGGGGTCTGGTCTCTGATGCTTCGGTACAGTTTTTTATGTTCAAAAAAGAGTACGGGGTTGGGATCCTGCAGGGCGCTGTACAGCAGTTGTTGCGCGTCGTTGGTGGTTGAGGGGACGACGATTTTCAGCCCGGGATGCTGCATGAACCATCCTTCCGGCGACTGTGAGTGAAACGGGCCTGCACCGACCCCGGCCCCGTGAGGCGCCCGTATGGTGACGTTAAGCGGCGGCATCCACCGGTAGTGTGCCTTTGCCAGGTTGTTGATCACCTGGTTGAACCCGCAGGAGATGAAATCGGCAAACTGCATCTCCACTACCGGCCGGAACCCTTCGAGTGCCAGCCCGATGGCGCACCCAATGGCCCCGGACTCGATAATCGGCGTGTTTCGGATCCGTTCTTTCCCGAACTCCTCCACGAATCCCTCCGTAACCTTGAACACCCCGCCGTACTCCGCAATATCCTGTCCCAGCATCACATAGCGGTCGTCTTCGCGAAATGCCTGCCGAAGCGCGTGAGAGATTGCATCTACAAACCGTTTTTCCGATTGTTTTCCGTTTGAACGGGTTGTATCCGGGGAGATATCGACCGGGGCAAAAACCGCGTTCCGTTCTCTGGCTTCATCAAAATCAGGTTCTTCGGCTTCCAGAGCACGTTCCAGGTGAGGCATAAACTGCCGGTCCACTTCCTTTTTCATAGTTTCGAAGGTCGCCTCCTCCGTTATCAGCTGTTTGCTTTTTATCCATTGCTCCAGCTGGATAACGGGGTCGCGTTTTTCCCACTCAGTCACCAGCTGGTCCGGTACATACTCGGTACCGGAGGCCTCTTCATGTCCCCGCAAACGAAATGTTTTGGCCTCTATTAGCACAGGTTGGCCCCGAAGGGCGGTTTTACGGGCCTCTTCGATCTCCTCCATGACGTTGAAAATATTGTTGCCGTCGACCTTCAATCCTGCCAGTCCATAGCCGATGGCGCGATTCAGCAGGTGTTGGCAGGCATATTGTTCGGATGTGGGGGTAGAGAGGGCATACCCGTTATTTTCGATCACGAATATGACCGGAAGCTCCCAGACGGCCGCCAGGTTGAGAGCTTCGTGAAAATCACCCTCGCTGGTGGCCCCGTCACCGCAGAAACTGCAGACCACAAAATCGCTCCCTTTCAACCGGGACGCCAGGGCCAGTCCGTCGGCTATCGGCATGGTGGCCGCCAGGTGAGAGATCATGCCGACGATGCGGTGTTCCATTGTTCCGAAATGGAAGGAGCGATCCCGTCCTGCTGTAAAACCGTCAGCCTTGCCCAGCAACTGGCAAAAAAGCCGGTAGAGATCCACACCGCGGGTCGTAAACAGTCCTAGGTTGCGGTGCATTGGCAGCAGGTAGTCCCGCTGATCGAGCACTTTCGTAATACCAACCGAAATAGCCTCCTGTCCGATACCGGAAAACCATTTGCTGATTTTACCTTGTCGCAACAGCTTGATCATGCGCTCTTCGATCCGGCGGGGCAGAAGCAACTGCTTGTAGAGCCGAACCGCCTCTTCACGGCTGATATATTTTGTAGGATGGATCATTTATTTGATAAAAAAAATGGTTAATTTAAATCTGTTTTGTTCAATTTTCGGGTATTGACATGCCGTGTAAACCGTGCCCAAATATGAACAGAATGATGCACAATCGAAACGTAAGAATCGAATTATAACACTGTTGTATGCGTTGCAAAACATAACTTTGATAATAATATCGGCATTGCAGTACCAGTTTACAGGTGCGGTGAAAACGTTTTGACTTCAGTTCAGGTGACCGGTCAATCTGTTTTCAGCCGCATTTTTTATGCCATGCCACAATCTGAAAGGAACTGTATGTAAATGGAAGCGTTAGGTCGACAAATACTTGTTGAATATTACGAATGTGACGCCGAAAAACTGAATGATGTTGATTTTATTGAATCGGCCTTTATTGAAGCCACAAAGGCTTCCAAAGCCACAATTATTACGCACAATTTTCACAAATTTAGTCCTTACGGGGTAAGCGGTGTGATTGTGATTGCCGAATCACACGTTTCGATACACACCTGGCCCGAGTACAATTATGCGGCCGTGGATATCTTCACCTGTGGCGATACCATCGATCCCTGGATCATCCAGGAGCAACTGAAAAACTCGCTGGAATCAAAAAATATTTCGAGTATGGAGATGAAACGGGGTATGTTCCGGGTAAACCCCGGGGAACGGTTGCTTTTTAAGCCGCAGCAAAATTATTCAGAAAATTAAGATCAGCCGATGAATAAGACTTCAGAAACGTATTCCGCTGAACAGATAATGGTGAATACCCCGAACGTGTACTGCCTGGTAAAGGGGGCTTCGGAGGGGCGGACCCGCCTTAATGCATTTGACAACGCCTTGCTGAATGCCGGTGTGGGCGATACCAACCTGATGCGCATAAGCAGTATTTTGCCTCCCGGTGCGCGCCAGTGTGAGGTTGGTGAGCTGGACCTGCCGAAGGGAGGGCTGATTCCGCTGGCATACGCCACGATCGACTCCACAACACCCGGGCGATTCATTTCATCGGCAGTGGCGGTGGGAATCCCGGAAGATTCCTCCGAACCTGGGGTTATAATGGAGTTTGAGGATCACAGCAAGCTGGAAAATGTGGAGCAGATTGTTCGGCAGATGGTAATTGATGCGTTCGAGTACCGCAAAAGAGCATTGAAAGAGATCAAGTCGATCGGGATTGAGCACCAGGTTGAGACCTGCGGTTCCACCTTTGCGGCAGCAGTATTGTGGTACGATCAATAAAGAGATCGGGCACCCGGTCCCCGGCGA
>JAWVZC010000095.1:0-12592 GCA_033722415.1 Balneolaceae bacterium
GCCATCGTGCTGGTCGACTATATCAACCTGATGCGACGCGAGCACGGCATGAGTGTGCGCCAGGCGGTGGTTGAATCGGGCCGGCTGCGACTGCGCCCGATCCTCATGACCACTCTGACGACCATCCTGGGCCTGCTTCCGCTTTCATTCGGTTTTGGTGCCGGGGCGGAAATTCAGGCTTCACTGGCTCGCGTGGTAATTGGCGGGCTGACGGCCTCCACACTGGTTACCCTGGTATTTATACCGGTGGTTTATGTGACGGCCGACCAGGTGCTCGAGCGCATACGTTCTTCCAAATGGTACCTGTTCGGCAAAACAGACCGGCAGGTGCAAACGGCGAAAGCGTAATCCGTCGGCGTGAACCTGCTGTATTTCACTAACGCCCGGTTCTCCTGCAAAAGGGGGCCGGGCGTTTGTTATTTGGTGAACGATGGCGGAGCTCAGTCCGGAACGGTGATCCACCGGTCTACAGGTTAAAAATTGAAAAATTAATAATTTGAAAATCCGAGGTTTATGGAGAAGTAGCATATATTTCTTATATAAACATCGGATGAGCAAACACTTCAACAAAGGGATCTTGGGTATGTCAATTTCCAGGAAGCAATTTATCAGGCAGGCCGGGGCCGTGGCACTGGGCTTTTCTGGTCTTCATATCTTCTCGAACTGTGCCGGAAAGAATAAACTGAACCCGGGAATCATATCGGAGGCGTTCGGCCCGCTCAAACCGGATCCGCAGGGCATCATGGACCTGCCGGAAGGATTTTCCTATAAAATTATTTCCCGGTTCGGAGATACCATGGACGACGGCTTTTACGTACCGCACCGTCCCGACGGTATGGCAACGTTTGAAGGACCGGACGGACTTACCATCCTGATTCGGAACCATGAGGTAAATGCGGCGCGCGGAGGCGATGAAAGTGCGTTTGGATCCGATTTTGCCCTGGCCGGGAAACTGAGCCGGGAAGATTTTTACGATCCCGGTATCGACACTAATCCCGGGCAGGGTGGCACCACCACCGTCGTGTATGACACCGACAAGCAGCAGGTGGTGCGGCAGTACCTGAGCCTGGCCGGTACGCTGAGAAACTGTGCAGGCGGACCTACGCCCTGGAACAGCTGGCTGAGCTGCGAGGAGATCGTCATGCACCCGGACGACACGTATGCCAAATCACACGGGTACGTGTTCGAGGTGCCCGCAAGAGTTGAGCCGGGCCTGGCCAGGCCGGAACCGATCACAGCGATGGGGCGCTTCAACCATGAAGCGGTGGCCGTGGATCCGAACAGCGGTATCGTATACCTGACGGAGGATGACTCGGAAGGCCTCCTCTACCGTTTTATCCCGAACACAAGGGGTAAGCTCCACGACGGCGGCCAACTGCAGGCCCTGGCCATAGCCGGGGAACCGGGCAAAGACACCCGTAACTGGGGTTCACGTGAAGTGCCCATAGGCCGGTCGATGGGGGTGGAGTGGATCGACATGGAGGATGTGGATGCCCCCAATGATGATTTGCGCTACCGCGGATACGACGATGGCGCAGCCCGATTCGCACGCGGCGAGGGAATGTGGTACGGCAACGACGCCGTTTACTTTGTCTGTACCAACGGCGGGGCCCGAAAACTGGGACAGGTATGGAAACTGACGCCCGGGCGCAACGGGAATAGGGAGGACAAGCTCGAGCTCTTCGTGGAACCGAATGACGGGTCGATGATTGAAAACGGCGATAACATCGTGGTGGCCCCGTGGGGCGACTGTTTTGTCTGCGAGGATGGTGACAATGAGCAGTTCCTGGTGGGTATTACCCCGGAGGGATCGATCTACAAATTTGGACGGAACGCGGTCAGCACTTCCGAACTGGCGGGTGCGACCTTTTCACCGGACGGTTCCACCATGTTCGTGAATATCCAGCACGAGGGATTGACACTGGCGATTACCGGCCCATGGGACAAGGCCATGAAAAAAAGCTGAATAATTGGGTATGGATCAGCCATCACTTGATCTTTCCTGGTCATGTTTGGACCTAACCTGCATTTCTCACCAAGAAATTTGTTGATATGCAAGGCTAAGTGGTAATCTCAAGCGAGACGTATGTTGATACATCGAGCGGGCGATTCCCACCTTCAACGCAGCAGATGAACCAATTTCGCAGTGCCTGCACCCTGTCATAATATTTTGGGTCATAAAATGAATTTAAACCATTGTAATTCATAGCATTACAATAATTCAAAAATTATTCTCGTGAGAAATGCAGGTTAAAAAGGTGGTGGAAAGGGCACCCCTTTTATCAGTAAGCCGGGGTAACCCAGTAAATTCGTCAATGAGGCAAGGTCGGCAGGTTATTGGTTAAAATATCAGGATATATGAGGATAGTACCTCTTGCCGGTAACGCTGCAAGGCAGGATGCTTCGCCTTGAGGTCGCAAACTAATCTCGTGACCAGCACTGGCTTTTCGATAAAAGGGGATTGCAGGAGGTGGTCCCAATCCTCCCGACAATTCCCTGAATGAGATCGGTGTTCCCCTGTTTTTAGCCCTCCTCCTCATCATTGTCATTCTCACTGCTGCCTTCATCGAGACTGGTGTCGATCGGACCGGTATCTATGTCAGGGGTATCGATATCCAGGTCAACGTTCTGTCCCATCGCTTTGAACGCCTCGAGGAAATCCATCGGCAACGGGAAGAAGGCGTAGCTGGTGTTCTCCTCGGCTACTTCGCTCATAGTCTGCAGGTAACGCAGCTGCAGGGCGATGGGGGCAGACTGCATCATTTCGGCGGCCTCCACAAGGCGGGCGGCAGCCTGGAATTCCCCTTCGGCGTTGATCACCTTGGCACGACGATCGCGTTCGGTTTCGGCCTGCCGGGCCATGGCGCGTTTCATGTTTTCAGGCAGCACGACGTCCCGTACTTCCACGGATACCACCTTGATTCCCCAGGGATCGGTCTGGCGGTCGATGATCTCCTGTATTTTCTTGTTGATTTTTTCGCGATTAGCCAGCAGCTCATCCAGCTCTACCTGGCCCACGATACTTCGCAGGGTGGTCTGTGCCAGCCAGGTTGTCGCCTCAATGTAGCGCTCCACCTGGATGATGGCCTGTTCGGCGTCGATCACCCGGAAAAAGGTGATGGCATCCACATTGACCGTGACGTTGTCTTTCGTGATTACCTCCTGACGTTCCACGTTAATCGTGAGCACGCGCATATCCACACGCTCAATTTTATCGATGAACGGGATCAGGAAAATAAGGCCGGGCCCCTTGGTTTTTTGGAATTTACCAAGGCGGAAGACCACCGCCCGCTCGTACTCTCTCAGAATTTTAAACATCTGCGGGAGCAGGATGGCCGCCAAAACGGCGATGGTGATGACCCAGGACAGGGAATCAATAATTCCGGAATCCATAAATTTTTTCCATTACTTAATGTTAGCTGTTTGAACGTAAACTGTAAGCTTTTTCACTGACACACGTGTCGTGTAGTGCCGAATATTGACTAATGTAACACCTTGCTGCCGGTTGCAAATTTGTTGCGTATCGCGCCGTTTATTACCCTTCAAATCAATGTAGTGAGACCATCCCGGTGTTGGTTGCCGCCCGATCAGGCCGACTGGGAGGAGGTGATTCTTGAATCAGGCTTCACCTTCATCCTGAGTCCCTTTATCTCCTCTACGATGCATATCTGCCCCTCCTCGATCTCTTCATCGCTGTAGGCGTTCCAGTACTCCCCGCTGATAAACACGCGTCCGCCGCTGCTGTTTACGGTATCGATCACTTCTGCCTTCTTGCCGACCATCGATTCCAGCCCAGTTCGGCTTTCGGTAAACTGTATTTTAAGGCCCGCCGTCACAATCCAGATGAAAAAGGCCGTCGTCAGAATCGTTGCCGGCACCAGCCACGCCCAGGAAAGCTCCATCGATTCCGGCAGGTCCTGGAACAGCATGAGTGCACCCAGGAAAAACGATACGGCCCCTCCCGCGATGAGCAGGCCGAAGGTCGGGGTAAACGCCTCGGCGATAAACAGCACAATCGCCAGCCCGATCAGGGCAAAACCGGCGATGTTTATCGGCATGGCGGCCGAGGCGTAAAGCAGCAGAATCAGCGCGATGACACCGGCCGTTCCCGGCACAATGGCACCCGGGTTGGTGACCTCACCTATGATGCCGTAGATCGCGATCAGTGTCAGTATCAACATCACCTCGGGTCTCATGATGAAACCGAGGAAGTTTTCGGCCAGGTTCTGCGGTATTTCGGTAATCGTGGCATTGGCGGTGCGCAGCGTATCGCCGTCAACGACACGCCCGTCAATTTGCCGAAGCAGGTCAGTGCGGTCTTCGGCGATTAGATCGATGACATTCAGTTCCAGGGCCTCCTGTTCCGTGACTGCTTCCCCGTCCCGTACAGCCGATATCGCCCACTCCTTATTACGGTCACGCCGTTCGGCAATGCTTTCGATAAAACTTTCAGAGTAATTGAAGATCTTTTTTTGCATCACCGTGTCGGCCTGGCCTCCCCCGCCGGGCGACATCGAAACCGGTGAGGCCGCACCAATCGTGGTAGACGGGGACATCACCGCAATATGGGCAGCCATGGTGATGAAGGTGCCGGCACTGGCAGCACGGGCTCCGTCGGGAGAGACGAACACGACGATAGGTAGATCGGAATCAAAAAAGGTTTGCACGATATTCTTGGTGGACTCCAGCAGCCCGCCAGGCGTATCCATTTCAATAACAAGGCAAACAGACCCGTTCTCAACCGCTTGGGTGAGCCCGCGGGTAATATAGTTGGTTGTGGTGGGACTGATGGCCCCGTCAACCCGAATCACACTGACGTTTGGTGTTGACGTACCGATTTCCGTCGTGTCAGTCGAGGTGGTATCCCCCTGGTTCAGGAAAAAGATAGATAATATGAGCAGTAACCGGATCATCTGTGAAGAATAAGTACTTTAATGCGGGAAATGTCCCGTTGCTTTCATTATAAAGAACTTTGCACTACAAAACAGTTCCAAATCACCGTGAAATTCTGAATCGTAATCCGGGTCGGGAGTTAGACAAGTGAGAGCGGTCGGGCCGGCTCGAATGTTTAATTCTTAGCGTCCGCGAAAACGAGTGCGATATACATACCGGTTACCAGGAATACGTATTATCCACTTGGTTAACACCTGTTATCATCCTATATTCGGGTAACAGGTGTTAACCAACCAGTTGATAAATGAAAAAAGAAGAGTCGGAGACCGATACAAAAAAGAAAATTTTGCAGTCTGCCTACATGGTATTTACACAGAAGGGGGTTAACGGGGCGGGAATCAAGGAGATCGCCGATCGTGCCGAAGTCAACAAGGCGATGCTTTACTACTATTTTGACTCCAAGGAGCACCTGTTTCGCGAGGTATTCCGGATGGCGGTCGAAGAGAGCGGCATGAAGGCACTGGAGATTCTCGAAAGGGAGGATGTCGGGCTGTTTGACAAGATTAGAAAATATATCGAGCTGCTAACAAACCGGTTAATGGATAATCCGGTTGTCATATCGTTCGTAATGAATGAAGTAAACAGGCACCCGGATAAGCTGGCCGAACTTCTTGTTGATACCCTCACATTTGATGCCACGGTGCTGGAGCGACAGATTACGGAGGCTGCCGACCGCTATGAAATTGCCAGGATCAATCCAAAACAGCTGCTGGCAAATGTCACCGCCCTCTGTCTCGGACCGATTGTGAACAGGTCGTACTATACCGCCCTGCTCGACATATCCGGGGAAGAGCAATACAGGTCTTTTTTGAACGAACGGAACGGTATTATTTATGATATGACGATAAGCTGGCTCACTTCATGACAGTTTATTCAGGCATTTTAACGCATGCAATTATGAAAAAGCCCCATCTTCTTCTCATTGCCATCCTGGTGATGTTTTTTGCCTCCTGCGGTGGCAGCCGACTTTATGTATCGGAATGGAGCAGCACCCAACCGGCAGCTCCGCCGGAGGAGGACCCCCGGTATTCGGTTTTTCTGGTCGGTGATGCGGGAGCGCTGCAATCCCGAAAGCAGAACCCCGTGTTCCGGCTGCTGCAGGAAAAAACCGCGGAGGCAGGGGAACAGAGTGCGGTGGTGTTTCTGGGCGATAATATCTACCCGGCCGGTTTACCGAAGGAGGGAGAAAAAGGCAGGAAAGAAGCGGAGAAAAAACTGGTTCAGCAGCTGGAATCGGTTAAAGATCATCCTGGCAGGGTATTCTTTATACCCGGCAATCATGACTGGAACAACTCCAACAGGGATGGACTGGATGCCGTACGTCGGCAGGAGACATTCGTCGAAGCCTATCTGGGCAGGGGGAATACGTTTCTGCCGGACGGCGGATTTCCCGGACCGGTGGATATCGAACTGGTGGATGATGACGACACGCCATTTGACAAGGATATCCGCCTGGTAATCCTGGACACCGAATGGTGGCTGTACGAGCATGAAAAATCGTTCGGAGATACCGGGGAGTATGAACTGCAGGATGCGGGCGACTTTCTCGTGGAACTGCGAAACATCATGCGGGAGCGGCAAAACGATCATGTAATTGTTGCAGCGCATCACCCCCTCTTCTCCAATGGCACGCACGGAGGGTATTTCCCAGTTAGGAATCACCTTCTTCCACCCGTATTCGGTACTTTTTACGTGCTGTATCGTAAATTTATCGGATATCGCCAGGATATACCGCATTTTCATTATCGGGAACTTAAAAACGAGATGATGGAGTCGTTCCACGAGGTAAACAACCTCGTTTATGCTTCCGGTCACGATCACAGCCTGCAGTATTTTCGGGTAGACCGCCGGAGGTATTACCAGCATTTTCTGGTCAGCGGGGCCGGCTCTCGTCCCGACTGGGTGGCATCGGGACGCAATGCTGAGTTCACCTATCAAGGCGGCGGCTTCATGGTGGTCAGATATTACAATGACGGGTCGAGCTGGCTGGAGGCGTGGGCCCCCGACAACACCAGCCCGGAAGGCCGCCTGCTATACCGTATCCGGCTCACCGCACCCGATGAGGATCCATTTTACCGGGAGGAAGAAGTCGAAAACCGGCAGGTTCCCGACGGGCTTGCAGACAGTACGGTTAGTATCGCCGCCAATCCGGAATATGACGAGCCCGGACCCGTCTTCCGGGCGGTGATGGGATCACACAATAGGGAGCTGTGGTCCATTCCCGTCGATGTGCCGGTATTCGACATAGAAACAGTGGCGGGGGGACTGAGGGCCACTAAGCTGGGCGGGAAGGGGCAGTCCAACACCCTTCGGCTTGAGGACAGTTCCGGCAAGGAATATGTACTGCGCACCGTCGACAAGGTTGCGGGTAAAATCTGGGACGAACAGTTGCGAAATACCCTGGCCGAAGACCTCGCGCAGGATCAGTTCGCCATTTTGAATCCGTTTGGCGCTTTTATGATCCCGCCCCTCGCTGAAGCAGCCGGTATTTACCATACCAACCCGCGACTGTACTACATTCCACACGATCCCCGGCTTGGAGAATTTGCCCGGCAGGCGGGGGGGCGGCTGGCCCTGTTCGAGGAGCGCCCGGATGATGATATGTCGCATGCCCCTCACTTCGGTAACGCAAGCGAAGTGATCAGTACCCGGGCCATGCTGACCGAGGTGGATGGGGACCTGGATCACCGGGTGGACCAGCAGATGATGCTTCGAAACAGCCTGTTTGACACATGGATCAGCGACTGGGACCGCCACGAGGACCAGTGGCGGTGGGCTGCGTTTGAACCCTGGGAGCTGGATTCAACCCTAACCGGCGATGCCCGCACCGAGGGCAAAATTTATCGACCGATTCCGAGGGATCGCGATACCGCGTTTATGCGTATGAACGGATTGGTGCCTTCGTTAGGTAAACTCTCTGTCTTCCGTCTGTACCAGGATTTTACCGAAGATTACGGCAATCTAAAGGGACTTACGGCCAAAAGTCTGCCGCTGACCCGGCGTTTTACCAATGAGCTGAGCCGTGAGCAGTGGATAATCACGGCCCGTGAATTAACGGAATCGCTAACTGACGAGGTCATTCAGGACGCAATCGACCGTCTGCCGCCCGAGGTTAAGCGACAGGCCGGGGACCGTATTGCTCATATTATGAAAGTGCGGCGAGATAAGCTGCAGGAAGTCGCGGGAGCCTATTTCCGGCTTCTAAACAGTGTGGTGGATGTGGTGGGCAGCCACAAAAAAGAGTATGTGGAGATCGAAAAGCTGGACGCCGAGCGAACGCTCGTTTGTGTCTTCAAGCGATCCGACAAGTCCCGTCCCTACTTTCAACGGGTGTTCCTGAGCAGTGAAACGGAAGAGATCAGGATTTTTGGCCTGGGTGACGATGATCTGTTCGTAATTGGGAGGAACAGCAGCAACTCCACACTGGTTCGCATTGTCGGGGGAAGCGGAGAGGATACCTTTTCCGGTACAAGCAGTTCCGGAAGCAGTCTTGAGAATATCATACTCTACGATACGAACACCGGTTATCGCTGGAAGGGGGCAGAAGAGCTGGATCTGGTTACGAGTGATCGCACCTCACGGAATAGATACGATTTCAGGCACGGCTACCAGTACAATACCACTGACCCGCTGCTTTTTTTCGGTCACAACAAGGATGACGGTGTGTTTATCGGTGGTGGAGCGGCCTTTCGAAAGCATGGATTCCAGAAATCGCCGTATGCCGCGCTCCATACTATTCGCGGCAACGTGGCGGCCCGTACCGGGGCATTTAACCTGCGGTACGAGGGGCGTTTCGTCGCATCCGCAGGAAACTGGGACAGCGAACTGGAGCTGCATGTGCTGACCCCGAATAATATCCGCAACTTTTACGGGCTGGGAAACGAAACCAGGGTCGTCGAGGAAGATGATGATTTTTACCGGGCCCGACTTTGGCAAACCCGCGTTTCACCCCGCCTGCGGCGCGATCTGAAAACAGGAATGCATTTTGCAGCGGGACCCTTCTTCCAGGTAACCAATGTGCGTGAAGATGCGGGACGATTTGTCACCGATCCGCAGGCGGGAATCTCACCAAATACCTTCGAGGACCAGTGGTTCGGCGGGTTCGCCACCCGGTTGCAGCTCCGGAGTGTGGACAATTCGCAAAACCCGAAACAGGGTTTCCGAATGAGTACGAGGGGCGATCTCAACCTGGGGATAAGGAATACCAGTGAAGATCACGTAACCCTGGCATCTGCGCTTTCGCTGTATCTTTCTCCCTCAATTGATCCGCAAATTACGCTGGCCACCCGGATCGGTGCGGGACACATCATCGGACCATTTCCGTTTTACAAGGCCAATACCCTGGGAGGGGTTGAAAATCTTCGCGGACTGCGAAGCACAAGGTATAACGGGCGCACCAGTTTTTACAATAACATTGAGATGCGGGGAAAACTGTTCGACTTCAACAGCTACCTGCTGGGCGGTGAAGCGGGGCTGCTGGGGTTTGTGGATCACGGACGCGTGTGGACCGACGGGGAGGATTCCGACGACTGGCACATAGGCTACGGGGGAGGGGCCTGGGTCAACCTGTTTGACCTGACCATCGTGCGGACAAGTATCGGGTTTGCCGAAAACCAATGGAATCTGCTTGTCGGGGCGGGATTTTTCTTCTGAAGGGCCTTCAGGAACCGATGCATCGCACCTGTCTGTAAATTTTTGTAATATCTTAATAATACAAAAGCCCAAATAACCAGATATTTGAGCATACCCCTCGTAATAAATGCGCGGGTAACTTTGACGAAAGCAGATTATGGCCATTGAACATTTTCGCCTGCTGGCTGCCATCATGTTTGCAGATATGGTGGGATACACGGCAATGATGCAGCAGGACGAGGAGGAAGCGGTTAAAAAGAGAGATCGGCAGCGGAGGATACTGGAAGATTGTATTCTTGCAAACCAGGGACGCGTTATCCAGTATTACGGGGACGGTACGCTCAGTATCTTCGGCAGTGCCATACGGTCGGTGGAATGTGCCATTGCCATTCAGAAACAGCTGAACTCCAGCGAAGAGCAGATACCCCTCAGAATCGGTTTGCACGTGGGCGATATTGTTTATGACGACGAAGGGGCTTACGGGGATGCAGTGAACCTGGCGGCCCGCATACAGGCGCTTGCGGTGCCCGGCAGTATCCTGGTCAGTGATCGGCTGTACGACGAGCTGAAAAATCATCCCAAAATAAAATCAAAATATCTGGGCACCCACAAACTGAAGAATATCGGCAGGGATGTGGCGGTATATGCCATCGCCAACAAGGGACTTGTGGTCCCCGCAATGACGCAGATACAATCCAAAACCGGGGGGATGCACCGCACAATTGCCGTACTTCCGTTCGTTAATATGAGTGCAGATGCCGATAACGAATATTTCAGTGACGGCATTACCGAAGAGATAATCAACGCCCTGACAAGAGTACGCGGAATTGAGATTACCTCACGTACCTCGGCATTCGCTTTTAAAGGGCTCAGCAAGGATGTCCGGGAGATCGGGGAGGAACTTTCAGTGCGGTATCTTTTAGAGGGCAGCGTGCGCAAAGCGGGCAACCGGGTGCGAATAACCGCCCAGCTTATCGATACGGAAGACGGTTTTCACATCTGGTCGGAGGTGTTTGACCGGGATCTGGAGGATATCTTCAAAGTGCAGGATGAAATTTCGCGCAAGATTGCCGCCAAACTAAAAGAGGATTTCTCCGATGCCGAACTGGATGTCGACCGGCTCGTCGAGCCGACAACCGAGAGCGTGCAGGCCTACAACCATTTTCTAAAGGGTAATTTTTACCTACACAAGTGGACACCCGAAGGCGCGCTGAAGGCGATCGAACATTACAGGAAAGCGACCGAATTCTGTGAACATTACGCGGAAGCCTATGCGGGTATTGCAAATTGTTACACGTTCCTCGGGGCTATCGGACGTTTTTCACCCCAAAAGGTGTATTCAAAGGCCGAAGAAGCCGCCCAGAAGTCGATCAGGCTAAATAACCGGCTGTCTGATTCCCATATCGCACTGGCATTTGTGCGCCTGTTTTACCATTGGGATTTCAAGGGAGCAAAACGGAGTTTTCGTCGGGCCATGGCGATCGAACCTACCTCCCCCTTTGTCAAACAGAGCTACGCCATCTACCTGCGAATCATGGGCAAAAACCGGATGGCCGTTCGCCTGCTGAATGATGCCCTGCAAAAAGATCCGCTCTCATTGACTATCAATGCCGATCTTGCCCGCACATACATCAACCTCAAACAGTACGAGAAGGCATTGAGGCAGTTTGACAAGAGTCTGGAACTCGATGATACATTTCGTCCGGCACTGGAGGGAAAGGGCTGGGTGTACACTCTTATGGGAAAATATGAAAAAGCGCTGCACTGCTTTGAACAGTACCAGAAGATGGTAGGCTCCGACCTGAAAGGTATTATCCAGCTGGGCTACCTGTACGGCAAGATGGGCAAACCGAAGAAGGCGATGCAGTACATTGAAAAACTCAGGCAGCGGGAACGCGAAGAGCAGGGTGTTTCGCTGCCGCTGGACTATGCCATCATTTACCTGGGTCTGGGTGATTTTGACAAGGTGTTTGATACCCTGGAACAGGCCCTTGAACAGCAACTCGGCGGGGTACTGTTTATCAACACAAGCCCGGTGTGGGATCCCATCAAATCTGATCCCCGGTATGCGGAAATGATGGAGAGTATCGGGTTTGATCTTAAAGAACCGGTAACAGGATAAGCGGCAGTTACCTGGCAGCGAATATTCCGAATAAAGGCAGAGTAATCTATTATGGAAGAAGAAGTATCCGAACAGCAAGAGCGGGCAAACGGGGATCAGCACCCGGAAAAAAACAATACGGCGAACGCACAATCGCCCGGGGAGGAGGGGGAGAACGGGCATCAGAACGAGTCAGAATCCGGGGATAAAAAGAAGCTGGGATCCCGCAAACGCGGGGTCTCTGATATGTTTCGCACGTCCTACCGAACGCACGTTGAGCTGAGTGCCATTGCCGACAACAAGTCGAACATCATGATCAGCATCAACGGTATTATCATTTCCATTATCATCGCCTCCATCTCTCCCAAGATCGATGCCAACCCCTGGCTGTTGTGGCCCACGGCCGCACTGCTGCTTTCCTGCCTGGCTTCTCTCGTTTTTGCGATCCTTGCCGCCCGACCGCGGGTCAACAAAAACCCGGTTACCCTGGAGGATGTACGGGCCAATCGAGCCAATATTCTATTCTTCGGCAATTACAACAACATGGAGCGGAGCGAGTTTGTGGAGGGGATAGAGGAACTGATGCAGGACGAGCAGCGGCTGTATGACTCGATGGCCCGCGATCTTTACGGCCTGGGACAGGTGCTATTCAAAAAGTATGACCTGCTGCGGTATTCCTATTCGATATTTATGGCGGGTATCGTGCTTGCCGTATTCCTGTTTATCACTGTTTTTCTTACCGTTGCTTGATGCTGGATACCCTGAGTGTCGCTGAACGACATTTGCTTTAACGGCAATCCGGTTGCTGGATAACCTGTACCGGCGTCATCGAATAAGTGACCCCCGATTGCTCACAGCTAAAACAGGCTGGCTTGTTCGCCGTCCTCGTCTTTCTTTTTGGCCCGC
>JAWVZC010000096.1:0-12534 GCA_033722415.1 Balneolaceae bacterium
GAGAGCGACGGCTACTTCGTAAGTCGAATGAACAAGAGTTCGAATCCGATGATTACCGGCAGTACCGGGGCCAAGAGGTGGAAGATGTGCCGTGGCCGGAAGGTAATGTCGTCGGCGGAACCTCCGGTTACGCCTATCTTCTTTCCTGGGATGACTATAACGCGCCTCCGGCACTGTATCACCTGTTGAAGGAAGATATTCTGGCCAAGGTGGCGATGCAGCCCTTTACTGCCTCGACGGCCCGTGGCAACCGGCAGTTTGGGTACGGGGCAATAGTTATCCCGGTGGGGCAGCAGAATATCAGCAGAACCCGTCTGTTCCAGGTTATCAGAAACACCGCATCCGCCTTCAACGTGAATTTTTACGCAGTCGACAGCGGCATGACACCGGCCGGCATCGATCTGGGCAGCCGCAATATCCGGGCCGTCTCGTTGCCCGAGGCTGCTCTTGTGGTCGGGGAAGGTGTCAGCGAATATGAAGCCGGCGAAGCCTGGTTCCTGCTCAACCAGCATATGCAGATGGGGGTCACCCGGCTTGCAAAATCGACGCTGCGGGAGGTATCGCTCGACCGCTACAACCGGCTGATCATGGTCGACGGTAACTATAGTGATTTCGATTCGTGCAGTGTCGACAAAATCAGGCGCTGGGTTGAAAACGGCGGCATCCTGATTACTGACGAGGACGCCTCGGAGTGGGCTGTAGATCAGGGTATCGTCGGGGAAGATCTGCTTCCGGCCAACAGCGACTCGCTCGACCGCAGCGTCCGGTATAACTACGAGGAACAATCTGACCGCTACTTGGCCGATACCATACCCGGGGTAATCCTGGAGGCCGATATCGATCCCTCAAACCCCATCGCCTTTGGGGTACCGGATCGCACGCAGCTGTTTATGAAAGACAGCGATACCTTCCTGAAGCCGAGCCGGGATCCCTACGCCACCGTTGCGGCATATGACGAGGATCCCCTGGTCGGCGGGTATGCCAGCCGGAAAAATCTCGAACGAATTGCCGGAACGGCAGCCATTGTAACCGCCGCTTCAGGTGAGGGCACGGTTGTTATGTTTGCCGACAATCCCAATTTCCGGAGTTACTGGCATACCACCAGCCGCCTTTTCCTGAATGCATTGCTGTTTGGGGAAAACCTTGAACTGTACGGCGTATATTAGCAGTAGAAGGCTGAATGCAGGATATCCGCACCTCTTTTCAGGGTACAACCAGGTAGAATTATCTACCCGGGTATCTCACTTAAATTCAGGATTAAATATTGTAACCTTGTAATGAGCAGTAACAGGCATTGTATTCAACGGATAAACGGTGGTAACAGGCGGCCACCTGTTGCGAAAAAATCCTCTCAGCGGTGTTGTCCCAGTTCATGCTTCTCATCGTACCGAACGTGTTTGAGAAACCCGCGGTAAGAAGAAACATTCATTAAGAATCACGCCGGATAAACTGCCGAAATTTATAGCCGCATTTCCGACAGATGTCGAAGATGCGGATTGTCCTGCCCAATTCGGTTTCCAGAAACGCTATCCAGCCCTATGAGCACGGTAGCTTCCGGCATGGTTTCAAGCGGAGGTCTGTGGATGGGTCATTCCGGTATTACTGCATCTCCCCCGAGGCCGCAACCCCCGTACAGCTTTGTACTATGAATCGGGGAGGGATTTTTACCGTAGTGAGATGATCTGGCTGTTTGCGATTGGTATAACACCGGCAAATCTGCCAGATCTTTTCCTGTCCCCTTGGGATTACCCGTAGCGACAAATTGTAAACAAAAACAGCAGTTTACTTTTGATTACATTTATTTATATTAAAAGCGCAATTTATATAAATTATTTATGCATATAAATATTATTACCTTTTTTATTTAAATATGTCAATCCCATATCATCCCGGGCAAACCTATGACGAAATGGTCACTTCGGATGGCAACTGCCGGAGACACTACCGTCCTCTTCACCGCATGCTGATGGAGATTCCGGGCAGTAAACTCAGGGAAATACAGAACGCCACCAACCGCACGCAACTGGCCATGGGAATGACATTCAATGTGTATCACCAAAACGAGGAGCGTGAACATATCCTTCACCTGGATATCATTCCCCGCATAATCAGCAGCAGTGAATGGCAATCTGTAGAAGAGGGGCTGAAACAGCGAATAGAGGCGCTCAATCTGTTCATCCAGGATCTGTATAACGATCAACACATTCTGAAAGACAAGATACTGCCCAGGGACCTCGTACTCTCCAGCAAAGATTACCTGCAGTCCTGTGTCGGGATTACTCCTCCAAGAGGGATCTGGTGCCATATAACCGGTACGGACCTGGTTCGTAATGATGACGGTACCTTTTACGTGCTCGAGGATAACCTGCGCTGCCCTTCGGGTGTTTCGTACCTGCTCGAGAGCCGGGAAATCATCAAGCGTGCCTATCCGTCCCTTTTTAATCGCCTGGGTGTTCGTCCGGTTTCGGATTATCCCGTCAAGCTGCTGCATATGCTGCAGTATCTCTCTCCCAGGGAACGGCCTGTTGTGGGGCTCCTGACCCCCGGTATTTACAATTCGGCATATTTCGAGCACTCCTACCTGGCCCAGTCGATGGGCGTGGAGCTGGTGACGGGTCAGGATCTCGTGGTGGAAAACGGCAAACTGTTTATGACCACCACCACGGGTCTGCAGCAGGTGGATGTACTCTATCGGCGAATCGATGACACGTTCCTGGATCCGAAGACATTTAACCCCGACTCCCTGCTTGGAGCATCCGGGCTGTTTGACGTCTACCGGCAGGGCAATCTCGCTTTGGCCAACGCGCCGGGTACGGGGGTGGCCGACGACAAGGCGATATATGCGTACGTTCCCCGCATCATCAGGTACTACCTGGACCAGGACCCCATCTTGCCGAATGTTCCCACCTACCTGTGTGCAGAAAAAAAGGACCGGCACTATGTACTTGAAAACCTGGATAAGCTGGTGGTCAAAGAAACCAGCGCCGCCGGCGGGTACGGAATGATGATCGGTCCCAGGGCAGATCGCACTGAACGCGAACAGTTTCGGGCGCGGATCAGGGAACATCCCAGAAAATATATCGCGCAGCCCATGTTGTCACTATCCACCGTTCCCACTCTTACCGATCAACACCTGGAACCCCGGCATGTTGACCTGCGCCCCTATATCCTTTACGGCGAGCAGGTCGACGTGCTTCCCGGGGCACTTACGCGGGTGGCCCTGAAGAAAGGCTCGCTGGTGGTCAACTCATCACAGGGAGGCGGCAGTAAAGATACCTGGGTGCTGTATGACGAGGAATAACACTGTAATTTACTACCGAACCACCGACCGATGCTGAGCAGAGTTGCCGATTCCATTTACTGGCTTGGACGCTACCTGGAGCGGGCCGAGAACTATGCCCGGTTTATCGACGTCGACTACAGCCTGACCCTTGACCTGCCCCCGAACTCGGGTGAACCCTGGAAACCCCTGGTTACTGTTACCGGCGATTATGAACGGTACACCCGGCTTCATGAAAACTTCGACCGGTTTAACGCCATCTACTTCCTGGCATTCAGCAGGGACAACCCGAATTCGCTCCTGACATCGATCTCCAACGCCCGGGAAAACGCCCGTACTGTTCGTGAAAAGATGACCAAGGAGAGCTGGGAAAAGCTGAACGAAACCTACCTGTTTGTTCTCGACGGGGTTAAAAATGAAATTTGGCGGAAAGAGGATCCGCGTGATTTTTTCCAGGATGTGAAATACAAAATTCAGCTTCTTTACGGCATTGAGGACAACAGCGTTGCACGGACCGAGGAGTGGCACTTTCGCCAGCTTGGGCAGTTCCTGGAACGAGCCGACAAAACATCGCGCATCCTGGATGTCAAATACCATATTCTTCTGCCCTCACCCGACGATGTGGGGTCCACGCTCGATATCCTGCAATGGATGGCCCTGCTCAAATCGGTCTCCGCCTTCAACACCTACCGCAGAATCCACGGAAACATCGAACCCGCCGGGGTGGTGGAGTTTCTTGTACTGAACAAATATTTCCCGCGCTCGATATTCTACTGCCTGTCAGAAGCAGAGCAGTGCCTCTGCAAAATATCGGATTCCAGTGGTAAGGGGTTTACCAATATGCCAGAGAAAAAGATCGGTGCACTCCGTTCGCAGCTGGAGTATCACGATGTGAAAGATGTTATCGGGTACGGCCTGCACGAATACCTCGACGAGCTGCAACTGAAGATCAATGAAATTTCTGATGCCACAGAGGATCATTTTTTTAAAATCGGAACGTCAACACAAACGCAACAGAGTCTACAGTCATGACCTACTGTCTAGGTATCAAAACCAGGGAAGGCCTTATGGGCCTGGCCGACACCCGAATCACCTCCGGTACCCAAACCACCACCGCCAGAAAAATCTTTACCGTAAACCGACCCTCTCACTCCTACTTTATTATGACCTCGGGACTGCGTTCGGTGCGCGACAAGGTCTTAACCTATTTCCGGGAGAAGACAGAAGGTTCCTCTTTCCGTTCGAACAAGCTCTATATGACGGCTAACACCTTTTCCGAACAGGTAAAACGAGTGGCCCGGGAAGATAAAGAGGCGCTGGAAGAAGCGAACCTCTCGTTCAACCTGTATGCCATTCTGGGCGGTCAACTGGAAAGCGACAGCAAACCGAAGCTGTATCTGGTTTATCCCCAGGGCAACTGGATTGAGATTGGGGAAGACTCCCCGTACGCAGTGATTGGCAATACCGGATTTGGTCGGCCGATCCTGCAGCGCTCACTGAGCTTTGGGCAAGACCTGGAATTCGCTATGAAAACCGCTTTTCTTTCGTTTGATATAACCCGGTTATCGTGTAATGATGTAGGGTATCCTGTTGATAGCCTAATTCTTAGAAATGACAGTTATCATATTCTCGAGCACCGGTTCCAGCGGGAGGAACTGAGCCATATATCCAATTTCTGGGAAAGCCGGCTGCGCGGGGCAATCAACCAGTTGCCGGCCGATGCTTTCCAGAAAGCGTTATATGAACGGGAAGTGACACCGATCAAGCTCTCGTCCTGAGCAATGGAACTGCAAATTATTCACAAGACGACATACAGCTACACCAAACCTGTTAAGCTGGATCCCCATTACCTGCACTTTAAACCGCTGTACCGCCCCTACCTGACGGTACGTGAATTTGATCTCCGGATCACTCCCAACCCGACGAATATTTTCGAGCGGCTGGATGCCGAAAACAATCCCTATCACCAGGTTTACCTTCCCGGCACTGCCGTTAAGGAGCTGTCAATACAAGTGACAATGCAGATCACCACGCAGACATATAACCCGTTTGAATTTCTCCTTGATCCACGGGTCAAACCCCGGCAGGATGAGGCATTTTATCCCAATAGTCGCAGTAACTTCCTCGGCAACTATCTTAATCACTGGAGCTACCCCTGCCTGCAGGAGTTCGTAGAGGAACTGATCGATCGCAGCGAAAACACGATGGTTCCTTTTCTGTCTGCAGCGATTCGTCGAATACACAGCGAGTGGAGGCAGGTATTTCGCACCCAGCAAGACCGTCTCAACGCCAGCAGGTGTTTTGAGGAAAAAGAGGGATCATGCAGAGACCTGGCGTGGATGCTGATCAATATGCTCAGGAGTATCGGACTGGCAACCCGCTTTGTGAGCGGGTACGCTTTTAACCCGCAGCTGGACGTCGGGCATGAGCTGCACGCCTGGGTGGAAGTTCTGCTACCGGGAGCCGGCTGGATCGGGCTGGATCCCAGTTCAGGACTGTTTGCCAACGAGTATTACCTGCCGGTGGCCACCAGTTTCTCCCCCAATCTGACCATGCCGGTCGACGGGACCTACCGCGGAAAAGCAAAATCGAACCTGGATACAAGCGTGGAAATCTCCATTGAACAGTGAGCAACAGCGGGTGATCTCATTTTGGAGTTTCTTTCTCTCCTGCTAACTTAGGGCGGATCATTGTTCACTTGTCAATATATACCCGCTATGATACGCAAAGCCCGGGAAGAGGATCTTTCGGCGATCGACTATATCTATAATCAGGCCATTTATGCCGGTTTCTGTACGGCCCACCTGCACCCGTTAAGTGAACAGGAGCGGAAGGAGTGGTATCAGCGACATGCCCCGAACGATCGGCCGTTTTATATCTACTAAGAAAACGACCAGGTTCTGGGGTGGGTCAGCATCTCCTCGTTCCGATCGGGACGTGAAGCCCTCACGGAGACGGCTGAAATCAGTTACTATGTGGATTTCAGACATCACGGGCAGGATATCGGCTCTAAACTGGTACGCCACTGCCTGCAACAATGTCCCGGGCTGGGTATACGGGTATTGCTGGCCATAATTATCGACGGTAATGATGCCAGTATCGCCCTGCTGGAAAAGTTTGGCTTCCAGCAGTGGGGCTACCTGCCGGAGGTTGTGAAATATGAAGGTGAGCTGCGCGGACAACAAATCATGGGAAAAAGACTGAACAACCCCTAGATATTTTCTTTTCTAACTTTGTACTTCGTTGTCTACCATGAAGTTATCGTGTACATTTTCGCACTTTCTTAAGCAGTATCAGTCTACTTCTCATGCCCCCCTGCCAGATTGCGCCATGTTCGGATATCGTCAACCGCTTGCGGCCAACGCAGCAGCAGGACCAGGAGACAGCTTGCAAATACTGTTATCGCCAGGTAAAAAAGCGTCCCGCCGTCGCCCTGCACTTCAATACCAAGCGTGGTGAAATGAAAAAACAGGGCACCCGAAATGATAATCAGCCCCAATAAACCGCCAAGCCAGGCTTTCCGCGGCCAGAGCAGCAGAATTCCGGCGAAAAGCTCCGCAATCCCGGTTGTGATCCTGCCCCATGGCTCCATCCCCACAGTTCTAAATATATACACTGATTCGGGAGCAGCCGAAAATTTAAAATAGAGGGTCTGCAGAAAAATAGCTGCAGCAACAATCTGGAACAGCCATGACACGAGGAGTGTTGTCCGTTTCATAATATTGTTAATCAGTTGAATCAGGTTCCGGTTAACTCTTCGGAGTACCCCGTTTTCCGGGTGGCTGCACTGACCATTACCGCTTTTGATTCTCTTTGTACCGGATAAGGCTCGTAACAAGATCCGTCACTGAGCTGGGATTATTCCCTCTTTTAATATTCTGATTGCCGATTTCAAATGCAATTTTCCATTGCCGCATTAACCTTTCCTGGCCTTGAAAAAAACTGTATGATGTATCGTAAATAACTGTGCTCTCGGATGTTACGCCGTTTACTTCAATTATTTTTATCTCTTTACCCTGTTTAAGTGCTTCCCTTGAAGGTACCCGGATATCAAACCGGCCGAAATAGAATCCTGTGAAATGAGCGGCAATTTCATGGATGGAGCGTCTCAGCGATTCGGTCGCCAGATGAGTAGCATCAAAAAAGCGAGCTCCCCGGGCATGGGTTCCCAGATTCACGAGCCGGATGACCTCACCCTTCCCTGGAACTTCGTAGAGGTGATCCCTGTGTTCCCTGAGGTGCCTCTTAGCCAGGCATACCGCCTCGTCGTCCATAAGAATCAGCTCTTCCAGTGTGCGCTCCCCATCTCCCGTGACACTGATCATGCGTTTTTCGGTTATCGACAGGATATTTCCGCACTCCTCGTCCGGGTATCGGTAATAGAACACCCCAAACTCTTCACCCTCAACATACTCCTGGACGATAATATCTCCGCGGAGATCGGATATGGCCTTTTGCAGTTCCTGTTCATCTTCCGGAAACTGAACGCCCTCTCCCCGCTGACCCACATCGGGTTTGAGGGTTACCGGAAAGGTCAGCTTCTCCTTTCGAATAAAATCCCTTGCCTTTACGAACGCATCCCACTCATGCTTCACGTTGCGTAGCGTTCGGTACCTGGGCACCACGCCGCTCGGTTCCAGGCTCCGCAGAATATCCGTTTTTGACTCCCCTATAAATCCCCCGTGCGGGATGCCGGGATTGGCCGCGGTAAATGTCGTCAGTTTCCCGAATTTCGTCCACAGGTATAGAATGTAGCAAACCACCGGTGTATAGATGATAAACGGTGACCAGAACTCCCATCGTGTAAGCCGCCGCCAGCGCGAAAGCACCATCCGGCGTCCCCTCCAGGTCACGGCTGGCAGTATGAACTTGGTGAACAGGTAAAGAACCAGTATCATCAGCGGTATAACCAGCAGTGCGTACGCCTGGTACACCTGGAAATAGCGGAGCATCTCGGTTCCAACCAGCATAGCCAGTCCCACCAACAAGGGGGTCCAGACGATACCCGCGGCAACAAAGTAGAGCGAAAACATCCAGAAACTCATCCCGATCATTCCCGCACTGAAATAGGTGGGGAACCGGCTGCCTGGAACAAAACGGCTGGCAATAATGATCATGGGGCCCCGCACCTTGAACCATTCGGCGCTCTGCTCCAGATCTTTTTCCGATACGAACCACTTTATCGGGGCTTTCCGCACGGCCGGTTTGCCGATCCACCGGCCCATCAGAAATACTGCAAAATCCCCGATGATGATTCCGAGGAATGAAGCAGTAACCCCAGGCATAAACCCGATGATACCGCGTGCTGCCAGCAGACCGGCGCCAATGCAGGCCAGATCCTCACTAACAAAGGATGAGACAATAATAACCAGCATAACGATCAGCAGGGAGATCCCCTCCATCTTGGCAAAATTCACCTGTTTGAAGGGTTTCCGTGCCGCCGCAATCCGCTCTGTTGGCGCATCTTCATAGGTGAGTGCCCGGCCAGACTCTACCCGTTCGATAAACCGGTTGATATCACGGGCAATGGTATCGGCCTTGGTTTTTACAATGGCATGACCGCCCTCATAAAGTATCAGCTTGCTTTGCGGTACCAGACGGTTGTGCTCCCGGGCTGCTGCCAGGGGCACGAGTCCGTCATTTCGTCCGTGCTGAATCAGCATCGGTTTCCTGTAAGCTCGCAGGTAGTCTCGCAGCGGGCGCTGATCGGAATCATAAAAACTGCGGGCATACGGCACATTTACGGGGAAGTCGTGAAGCAAACCGAAATGGGGTACGGCTTCATGCAGCAGCCAGATCAAAAACAACTGAGCCCCGTGTATCGCATGATTGAGATGGTAGCTGCCCAGCAGTTCCAGCTCCTGGACCCCGATGCCCGATAACATATCCACCGAGGCCACCTTTTCCGGGAACCGGTTAGCCATCTGTATGGCCACCCCCGCTCCCAGGCTGTATCCGACTACATGCACCTTATTCACCTGCAGGCTGTCCAGCATCTGGTTCATATACACCGAAAAAGCCTTCATGGAGTAGTCCGGTATCTCACGGTCAGAAGCGTCGTATCCCGGTAGGTCGGGCGCAATAACCCGGTTCCGGGTGGAAAGTTCATCGATCAATTCCGGTAAAAACGGCACACCGACCGGGCTGCCGTGCAGCAGCAGAATGACCGGCGGGCGGGGATCGGCCCCCCGGTATTCATCGCGATAGGCAATAGTCAGGGAAGTACCTGCCAACACCGAGTCGCCGGTAACTTCGCGAACTTCAACCGTTTGCTGGTCCGGCTCCGGATCGTGGGTATCCGGGTTAATCGCTCTCCAGAGATGTGATATGAGCAACAGCAGCAGGTAAACGGCCAGTACCAGTTTCCACCCGCGTAACCACGTGATACGATTGTCGTTCATCGATAACCTGTTTTCGGCGGGTGATCAGTCTGCCGGATTGTTTTCCAGCTTTTGTTCGTAACGGAGTGTAGAGGGAGCAACACCGAATTCGGGAGGCGGGTGATATCCCTGGACCCGCAGAATGATCGCGACCAGTGCGTAATGATGCACGGTATGGGAGATCAGGAAGAGCAGTTCTCTTCTCCACCCCGATCGGCACCATTGTCCTTCTGCTTTCAAGTGCCCTTCGTTGTTCTTGATCTGTAGCTGCCTATCAAGCTGTTCCGGCTGTTTTGCCAGGATGTTCAACTCGGAGATAATGCTTTTTGTCACCTTAACTGCATACTGCCGGTCCGTTTCAAGTTGCTCATCCCGTTTTCGAGCGTCGTAATCGATTTGACTACCGTTCATACCATGCTGCAGCAAACAGAGATAGTGCTCCAGCGTATGGCGGATGTGCCGGCCCACTGCGCTTTTGTAGACCTGCTCGTCCGAGTACAGGTACCGTTTGTCGTCGATATTCTCGAGCAGATCAATGCCCTGCTCCAAAAGCCGGATATTTGCCGTTACCAGGGAAGCACTGTCAACCATAAATTTTTTCTTTTTTGTTGGATACAGGCTGAAACTGGGCCTGTACATGATTATGTAGTCGTCGTGCAAGTAGTTTTCTGTCGGTGTGCTGTATATGCTCCTTACCAAAAGTAACCACTGCCCGTATGGAGGGCAACGTCAACATCTTAAAAAAATGAGCCAGAAACGTCATTGTTCCCCACCAGCAGACCCATTCATGTACCGATTTATCGGATTCAGATCGCGGCAGTTCATAGGTAATTGCGGCATACGAAACCGGGAATTCGCGTGCGGCAGCGTATTGCAGCAATGAGGAATTGAACCGTTTGACCCGTTCTCCCCTTGTGGTTGTTCCCTCCGGGAAGATAATAATTCCCTGTTTGTCGGTAATATTCTCCTCAATTAACCTGTTGACCCGCGGAATATCCCTTTTCTGCTGTCGGTTAATGAAAATAATATTAATCCCTTTCGCCATTCGGCCGAGCATCGGCCAGCCCTTTATCTCGTTCTTGGCCACAAATACCGACGGAGCAGCAATGAAGTAGGGAATGATGTCGAGGTATGAAAGATGATTACTGACCAAAAGAAACGGGGGCTCCGGTGGTTCTCCCCTGAATTCAATGGTCAACCCAATGACGACAGCCACCGTTCGGGCCCAAACCCGTACAACTGATGTTCTCCAGACCGTAGTATTCCTGCCCAGTGAAAAGAGCACAATTCTGCCTGCCTGGAACAGCAGGTACAGCAGCAACGTGGCGACAGCCACAGCGGCAGAACGGAAAGTGGCCCGCACAATATTCATCGATTATCATCCTGTTACTTGAAAAAAAGGGCGTAGGTACGCTCATCGAGTTCCTCGATGTCAAGTATAACAAGATAATCGATCGTTTTGAATTCCCGGTCAATTGCGGGTTGGCTGCATACCCTGGCGTCCAGATCCATGTAGAGCCTGAACAACTGGGGAAGCTTGACCTCTTTCCAGGCCTCAGGTTCCACATCCACCGGGCCGCACTCAAATTCGGGCCTGGTATCCACCCTGAGAGTGGAATGGAGGTGTCCCTTATGTTTCAGGTAGTCCATAACCCGCCACGCTTCCGCCTGGTCCTGGCTCGTGAGCGAGCAGCAGCCGAACAGATAGCGGGTGGAGGTATGCACCATATATTTAGCCAGCCCTTTCCAGAGCAGGTAAAGCACACGGCCGTTCCGGTAGTCTCTTTTGATACAGGCACGGCCAACTTCAACCGATTTTTTAAGGAGGTTATCGGGCAGGTCTGTTATTTTGTACTCGCGTTCCGTGTAAAAACCGATTCCCTTCCGGGCCATGCTGTAGGTCTGCATACGATAGGTTCCGATTACCTGGTCACTGCTTTTGTCTATTACAAGCAGGTGGTGACACTGCTCATCGTAGGGATCCACATCGCGCTGTAATTCAAATGACGTGTCAAGCCCCTCCCCCAGTTCAATATTGAATACCTCGAAGCGCAGCCGCTGGGCCTCCTGCAAGTCCTGTTTGGTGCGTGCAAAACGGACGACATACCGGTTGTTGCTTACGAGATTATCGGGCAATCCCTGGATAACATCCACAGTATGTAACAGCTCCGGCATAATTTCCCTGCTTTTGTCCGAATTATTTTGCACCGGAAATATGGTAACCAGGCATCAAAAAAATATCACGAGAGTGTTACTTTTTTATAAATAAAGCAGAAGTGCGGTAACAAGCAATAATGTCGGCAGTTTAGTCCGCCGGTACCAGAGCGATAGTTTGATGAATGAACCCGGAAAGTGTTCTCCCTAATTCGTGTGATTCTGCAGCCATGCCCGTATGGCGCGCGCGACAATCGTCGAATAATAGGTGTTGTTGGCATCAGCCAGATGCTTGAGCTGTTCCACCAGGTTAACCTCCAGGTAATAGCTGACAATCGTTTTTTCCGACTTTTTCTCTTTTTGGACGTCTTCCGTCTGCCGCTGCTCGTTAGTTCCGTTCCCGGGCCCATGCGGGGCGGGCGAAACGGGACGCTGCGGTTTATCTTCAGTTTCAGAAGCTCTCTTTCCGTTGCTCCCGTTACCGATATCACGGATAAAGGGGTAATTGGTAGATTGATGCTTCAGGCCAATCGGTGTACTACCCAGGCTTTTCTTTTTGTCCATGGGATCAGGAACCATTTTTAATCTCTTTAGCAAGGGCCATGTAGTCTTCAGCGCCGTAACTCTCGGGAGCGTATTCAAATATCGTTTTGTGATGACTCGGCGCCTCGGCCAAGGCCACATTATCCCTGATGAGTGTGTTAAACACCTTGGTGCCGA
>JAWVZC010000097.1:0-12425 GCA_033722415.1 Balneolaceae bacterium
GGAATCCGGTCGTTACAGTGCGATAGATACCGAGGATTCGGTGGTTTTAACCACATCCACCAACATGTGATTAAGTTCCAGCACCTGGAACACGTTCGACAGTAAGTGATAGCCCATCAGGGTGCTGGGAGCATGAACGGTCACGATGACAACCTGCTCTAGGTACGTGATGGCGCGCACGGGACCGTTGGACTCCGCCCCGGAAAATATTTTGGTACCGGGATGTTCCGGTTCAAAAATGTTGCGAACATAAACCGGGATTCCTTTTTCAGATGCCGGTTTCAGCGTGGAGGGATGCAGCACACGGGCCCCGAAGTAGGCCATTTCGGTGGCCTCCCTGAAACTGATCTCCGGGATCGGGCTGGCACCCTCTACCACCCCGGGATCACAGGTGTAAATACCGTTTACGTCGGTCCATATCTCGATCGCATCGCACTCCAGGGCAGCCCCGACCAGGCTTGCGGTGTAGTCGGATCCCTCAAAACCCAGCGTTGTGATCGCGCCTTCCTCGTTCTCCCCGTAATACCCGCCGATTACGGGGATCTCTCCCGCAGTTACCCTGGAGGCGACAAGGGGGATCCGGGCCTCGATTTTTGCGGTGTCGGGATTGGCCTTCCCGAAATCGGAATCCGTTTTGATGATATCCCGGGCGTCGATGAAGCAGGTTTTAAGGCCGAATACCCGGGCACAAATTGCAAAGAGTCTGGATGAAAGCTGTTCGCCGAGGCTGGCCACTGCATCTTTTCGCGCAGCAGTAATTGTTCCCGTATTGCTGATCCCCTTCAGGTGGTTCTCCAGGATTGCTGTACACACCGCGATCACTTCGCGGCACCGACAGCCGGCGTCTTCCCGTTTCGCCGGATCAAACTGCTCAAGGAATCGGTCGATTAAGGTTTCGTGCCTCTGCCTGATTTGCAGGCTGATTTCAAGGGCCTTCCCGACATCCTCCAGGGCACTTTCAGCAGCAGCCAGCAGTTGGCGCGTGGTATGAGAGGTCGCGGAAACAACGATAACCGACCGTTCGTAGGTGGCCGCAATGGAGAGCACACGACGCCACGTCTGTTCATCTCCCATGGAGGTGCCGCCGAATTTTAATACGCGAATATCATCCATAAATCAGGGTTCTGGGTCAAACAGTCGCAAAGATACCAAACTGTGGTTTCAGATTTAAATGAGAATTCACTTCTTTTATAACTGCATATCCTCCCGGATATGATATTCCGGGCAAAGTTCAGGACTCAGAATCCGGCCCGGAATTACCATATGACAACTACCATTGAAAACATGAGGTTAATGCCGATGTTCCCGCAAATGACCGGATTACGAACACTGCTGACCCCAATTCGTGTACTCTTGGTGACAACCCTGGCCCTGGTATCTTGTGCCGAAGAACCGATAAACCGGGAGAGGCTGGAGTCCGGGATCACAACCCTGCTGGAACGCCAGGAGGGGGAGTTTGCAGTTGCGTTCAAAGAACTGGAACAGGGGGGCGATCAGCTGCTGATCAATGGGAACGAGATGTTTCACGCCGCCAGCACGATGAAAACACCGGTCATGATCGAGGTCTTTAAGCAGGCTGCGGAGGGGGCGTTTCAGCTGTCCGACTCTCTCCTCGTTAAAAACGAGTTTCGGAGTATTGTCGACAGCAGCCGCTACCGGATGGATATCGGGGAGAACAGCGATGAAGAGCTGTACAAATATATCGGCCGCAAAAGGCCGATTTTGGATCTGGTCGAGGTGATGATTACCACGAGCAGCAACCTGGCCACCAATATCCTGGTGGAGAAGGTGGGAGCCCGGCAGGTGACACAGACCATGCGGAGTTACGGGGCCGACAGTATCCTGGTGCTGCGGGGCGTGGAGGATATCAAAGCGTATGAGCGGGGCCTCAGCAACCGCACCACCGCCCGCGACCTGATGATCATTTTTGAGAAACTGGGCAGGGGAGAGGCCGTAAACCGGGCGGCGTCGGAACGGATGATCGAAATCCTGAAACGCCAGGAATACAACGACATGATCCCGGCCAAACTGCCGGAGAACGTGGACGTGGCCCATAAAACCGGTTGGATTACGGGGGTTCACCACGACTCGGGACTGGTGATGCTGCCGGACGGCCGTCGGTACGTGCTGGGGCTGCTCTCGAAAAATGCCCCGGACCGTGAGGCTGTACTCGCAATGTTCGCAGAGATATCCCACCTTGTGTACCGGTATGTGACAAAGAAGTGATTCCCCCCGTTTCATCCGTTTTCCCTTAGTCGTCTTAACACCTGATGGCGGAACACGGATAATATCGTTTAGACTGATCTAAACGGATAGGCTGACGTGTTTAGCGGTTAAAAAGTAGCCTTTATCTTATCCTGAAATTGGTTCAGAATCTCGCAAGGCCGCTGCCGCAGTTTCAGCTCGCAACAGATCAACGCTCAGCTCCACCACGAGATTACGGATCGGGGTTCGGGATGACACAGAGGATATTCCTTGGTTGTTTGCCATCAAATCGAGTCGCTGAACGCATTAGACTATGTAAGGGCGCTGCCTGACCAGCTATTTAGCGACTAATCCGCAGTATCAGTGTCATCTGCATTCCGGTACCCCGTAAACCGGATATTTAAAGTTGAAGGTCGTCAGTATTCAGAATAAGATTCTGTAACCTGAAGGCAGGTAAAAACTCATCTCAATTCCAGTTTCATCACAGCAGATGAACAAATTTCATCCTCCGTTACCCCCTTTGGCAGCATTTCCCGTCAAAAAATCGATGTATCCTAATACGACAAGAATTATTCAATAATTGTCGTGGGGTATGTTTGTTAATACCGGGGAAGTTCGCTGATCGAATTTTTGAACAGGGCGGCGTTTTCATTCAGAAAATCGATGATATCGGCCGTGGGTACGGCCTGTGTGATGCCGTACGCCACACGCGTTTTCTTTTCAACGTAGGGGTAGCCACCGTAGGGTTCCAGCAGCTTTTCCGATGGTTGGTCACCGGGATCCGGTACCAGCAGGTATTCCTGTTCTGCCGAGGCCGTGTTGGCTATGCCCACCCACTCAAACGAGGTAAAACGATCGCGACTGGCCAGGATAATGCCCCCGCTCATACCGGGGTTGAAGAGGGCGTCGGTCAAAAAGTCGCCGCGTTCAGTTCGGTTGGGACTGCTGACGATACCGCGGGTAATGACAGCGGAGCCTTTTGGATAACCACCGACAAGGACGAATGATCCCCATTTGAGATCCCGGGAGTTCCCGAGTGGAATGGAAAGCGGCTGCAGGTCGATTCGGGGTTCATAATCCATCGGGACCTGGATCAGGGCGAGGTCGTCTGCACTGTTCACCGACTTGATCTCGAACGGGGCAAGATAGCGATCGTCGTTGATCAGGTTGCGCTGATCATGTTTTATGGCTACGGTCTGTATCCATTCGGATTGCGGCTCCGTGTTCGAACTGACGTATTCGATCACGGTATCCGGGAACTGCACGATATGAGCACAGGTCAGCAGGGTGGTGACCCTCCGGTCCTGTGCAATCGAAATGGCCGTACCCGCCACGCTCTGGTCTTTGGTGATCGACCGGCTCGCGAGTTTTTTCAGGTTGCCTCCCCGTACCTGTTGCAGGGTCACCGGCTGATTTTCAAAGTAGTATATGCGGTAAACCCCCGTAATGGTAATCCGCTTGACTGAACGGTATACCGAATTCAGCTGATCCGAGATGTCGCGATAAGGGAAGGCGGAGGTATATCCTGTGCCGGCATCCCCGTCGGGGTAAGGGGATTCGGGCTGCGATTGCCGGGATTCCTGCACTGTTGCACACCCGACACCGGCCAGGATCGAAAGTATTGCCCATATAATCGTTGTTCTGAATCTCATTTCAAACCCCCTGTGTGTGAGTATACCTGCCTATAACCGACAGCAGAGGTTACATACATATAATGTACATATTTTCAACGACTTGATTACCAAAAGAGTATAACGCCCGGTATTTGCGGAGGTGATATCCATTTGAGTTGCGTTCACGAACGTATGTGAAGCTTTAGCCCGGATTTCTCACAAGTATTGAGGATTAATTCATGTATCATACGAAAGGCCAATGACTTATATCCTATGTTACGATACCATAAGAATAACAGGATGTAATGGGCTGCGAAATTCCCCCCCCCCTCACCGGCGTTGAAGCGGAAATACCTGCTCAACGTCCAGGATAGGACGTCTGTGCGGATATGTCCGCTTCGCCTTGCTGAGGTACAAATTTCTTGGTGAGATATCCGGGTTAGGGTCGGGGTTCACACAACGGCGATTAGGCGGTGTCATCACGAACCAGATGATGCAGAAACGGGCGAATGGTTGGGTACGGACGCACCCTGCAAGAAATTTGAGATTGGGGCATGCGTTAGCCCGGGTAGCTCCTGTAAAAAGCCAATCTTTCTGGTTTTGTCCTGTAAGCTTCCTTCTACCCAGACTAGACTACTGTATTCGGAAGCAGCATACTGTAGAATAATAGGGTCTTATATTACGGTATTATAATAGCCAATACTATAGTATTATTGTATGCCAATATATGCAATAATGTAACAGTATACTATGCTATTAAGAGATACTATATACTAATATGGTGTCTCCGAACTGCTGTTTATCCTTCTATCAACCAACCACATGGAAGGCTCTGATGGCCTTACGAGGCGGGATCAGTAGCCGATCTCATCACATTCAGGGTTATCGACCCAAGCCATGTTTTCATTGAAGTAATGAGATCCCGCAGACTTTTCATATAAATGAAGATGTTGTTTTCCGGTGATCCGCTCTGTGTCGGCTGCGGGCTGTAACCATTGAAATGTAACCGATTCCGATTTTACGATATTACGTTTTAAGCTCTTATTGCTGTTTCCAACCTGCTATTCAGGGCCAATCAGGGTGAGGTGCCAGTAGGATTCTCGGAGGTCTGTTTTAGCCGTAGCTGCTGCAAATTCCGAAAAATCCCCGGTATTTCGTACCGATAACTAACTCCTGATAACCAGTAACTGACTACCCGCCCGTGATTTTCTGGGTGATCGATTCTTCAGTTCCGACTACTGCCTGGGGTTGTGCATACAAAATCAACAACGCTACCATCGAAAAGGAGCGATAGTTACTTTTGAGGAAAACCTAAATACCTATGGTAAACTGACGGAAATTACGGGGTGAAAATATGCTGGGGTACCCGGGATCATCCTGGTGCATTTTGAACATTAGGTGCAATTATCCCTCCCGGTACCGCTGTATCGTACGAATAACCGGCCAGCAGAGAAGCAGTGCAATGATGACGGAGGCATAAAGCAGGATCTCTTTATCCGCAATCGATACCGGAAGGACACCGGAGAGCGCCTTGGCCAGGTTGGAAAGTCCCACGACCAGCGTCGCCAGCACGATGAGTCCCATCACCCCATTCTGCAGCGGGGTGTTAATGGCCGTTCGGTCCAGCAGGCGAGCGTTATTCATCATCACCAGCAGCACCACCGCGATGAACGGCAAAATGATGCCGTTGAGTGCCTGGGCCAGGATAATGGCCGGTACCGGCTGTACCTGCAGCACACCGAACAGGATTCCGATTCCCAGTACCGCCATCCAAACGGATCGGTATTTCCATTCATGTTCTGTCCATCCGGTCGTATCGTTTTCCGAGAATATGCTGCGTGCTGTAATAGAGGCGGCAAGCGGCGCGGTAAGGGCGGAACTGAATCCCGCTGCAAAGAGTCCGCTCCCGAAAAAGACGCCCGCCCAGGGGCCCAGTGTCTGCTCAAGCTCCCCGGCCAGGGCCCGGTAGCTGAACGAACCGGTAATGGAACTGCCGACTACCAGAACTCCCGCGGAGATAAGGCCTCCGAACAGGATGGCTATTGACAGGCTCCAGCGCATCTCCGTCATGGTTTGTGTGTGTTTTAGTCCCGAGCCCAGGAACAGGTTGTAGGGCACCACGGTGGTCCCGATCAGGCCGATCACCAGGAGTTCCGTACCGGAGGGGATGGAGGGGGTGAAAGCGGAAGCGATCAGGCTCGCGGGATCGGGTTGCATGATTGCGGCGGTGGTGAGGAAGCAGATCCCCATGACGGCTACCACTACTCCAAGCACCTGTGAAACCATCCGGGTGGAACCGAACCAGAGAAGCAGTCCGGCCGCCCCTCCGATACCAACCGAGAGGTACCCGGCAGGGATGTCGAATACCAGGGAGCCGCCGGCCACCCCGCCGAGGATATTTCCCGCCTCGTACGCCACGCAACCCAGCAGGATAGCGGCCGGCACCAGCCAGGTTATGATCCTGCCGGTGATTCCCGATGCAAACCGCTTCTTGATTACCTGGCCGAGGTTGAGGCCAGAAGCGATCGTCAGGCGGGCGCTGGCCTCCTGCAGCACCACGCAGGCGAGGGTGGAGAATAGGAGTGCCCACAGGAGGGTAAAGCCATATCCCGTCCCGGCCGAGCCCGCGGTGGTAATGGTGCCCGGCCCGATAAACGCGGCTGACAGGACCGACCAGAACAGGATGTTTAGCAACCTGTTTTTTGCGGGCATGGTGTTGTGTCAGTTTTGGGAACCTGGTTCATTCGAAAAACAAAATATATAATCTCAATAAAATAAACCCTGGACCCGGAATCACGGCTGGGGTGCTAAAAATCTGCCGTTTCCGGGCCAATTGCCGGGTGCTGCAGCATTCACAGGATTTATCACCCGGTACCGGATCATCGGTCAGCTTCCTATGACGTGATTTCCCGGAAACCTTCACTTTGCCTGTTTCCGGACGCTTTGCTGCCATAACCACCGCCGCCGGGGGTGAGAATAATAAATCGATCGCCGGCATCCAGTTCGGCTCCGTCTACGGATCCAAGCGGTATTTTGGAACCGTCACCGCGAACCACCCACTGTTGGCCGGTGTTTCCGGGTTCACCACCTTCCAGCCCGTATGGGGTCTCCACCCGGTGCTGGGTCAGCAGCGAAAGCCGCACCGGTTCCAGGAATGTCATCTCCCGACGGATCCCGCATCCCCCTTTTTGTATGCCACTTCCCCCCGAACCGGTTCGTATGGCATAGCGGTCCAGCCGTACGGGATAGCGCTGCTCCAGGATCTCCGGGTCGGTCCCGGCCGTATTGGTCATGTGGTGGTGAACAGCGTCGGCCCCGTCAAAATCGGGTCCCGCCCCGGTACCGCCGCCGATCGTTTCGTAGTACCCGAAATTGTCATTACCGAACAACACATTGTTCATGGTGCCCTGGCTGCAGGCGATTTTCCGAAACGGTTTCAGAAGCAGGTCTACCAGTCGCTGGCTGGTCTCCACATTGCCCCCAACAATGGCGGGACATTTTCGGGGATCGTTATGGAACCCGGGATTAACAAGTGTGTCCGTGGGAAGATGAATCGTTACCGGTTCCAGCAGCCCCTCGTTCAGCGGAAGCGGTTCATTGACCAGCAGGCGAAGCAGGTAAATGATAACGCTGTTTACAATCGCGGGCGTGGCATTCAGGTTGCCGGGGTGTACCCCCCCGGTGCCGTCAAAGTCGAAGGTTATCTTCTTCCCGCCAACAGTGATGCGAGCCCGTAAAACGGTGCCGTCATCCAGCCGCTGTTCGGTTTCATACGAGCCGGGGTCCAGGTCCCGGATAGTGGTCCTCATCTTGTCCGCGGCGTACTGGCGGAGCGCACTCATGAAGTGGCGAACGCGTTTCCTGCCATGAGTTTCCACCAGTTGCAGCAGCGAGCGTACTCCCCGGTGATTGGCGGCCACGGCAGCCTGAAGGTCTGCCATATTCTCTTCTATGCTGCGTGTGGGACAGGGGGCGTTTACCAGCCGTTTTCTGATACGGGACCACCGCTCCCGGCCCTCTCTGACCAGGTATTCAGGTGGTATCACCACGCCTTCCTCGGCAAGTGAACCGGCATCCGGCGGCATGGAGCCCGGCCGGGTACCGCCGATCTCCGCATGGTGCGCCCGGTTGGCGGCAAATCCGATCAGTTCCGGCTCCGGTTCATCGGTAAAAACAGGGGTCACCACCGTAACATCGGGCAGGTGAGATCCGCCGTAAGCCGGGTGATTTGTGACGATCACATCGCCCGGACGCATTTCAATGTGTTCTTTCAGCCGGCGAACGCAGAGCCCGAGAGCGCCCAGATGAACCGGTATGTGGGGGGCATTTACGACTAATTCCCCTTCCGTATTCAGCAGGGCACAGGAAAAATCCATCCGCTCCCTGACGTTTACGGAGAGGGCCGTACGCCGTAGCATCTCGCCCATCTCCTCGGCGATGGAGATAAAACGGTTGGTAAACAGTTCCAGTGCCACTGCTTCCGGGTGTTCAGACGGGGAGGTCGTGTCCTGATCTGCGGCTTGATTTCGGGTGAGGATCAGGGACCTGTTCTCCTTCACCTCCATTTGCCACTCCGGTTCGAGGACGATGGTGCTGTAGGGATCCAGAATAATGACCGGTCCCTTGAGTACCTGTCCCTGTACAAGGTCGCTTCGCCGGAAAACCGGGGTGTCGACCTTTTTCCCTTCAAACACCGCCTGTTTGGTGCGGATCGGTTTGCCGGGGCTTCCGGTGACCGCTGCTGAGCTGCCGCTTAGGTCCGGTTTTTGTCCGGACGCCACCAGTCGGATCGATTCCACTTCAATCGTCCGGTTGTCGACCCAGTGGCCATACCGTTTCACATAGGCGTCTCTGAACTGTTCCCTGAGCGTATCCTTACTTCGATAGGGAATTTCTAGGGTAGATTCCTGTCCCCGGAAACGCATAAAAACCGAGCGGCGCCGGACCCCGATTTCATCGCCGGGTAGTCCTTCCGACCGCAGTTTCTCTTGGGCGTTCTCCCCGAGCTCCCTGAAATACCCGGGCAGCCGCTGCTGCTGCTCTGTCAATTCATCCAATACCTGCATCTCTTCAAACTGTTCAATAACGGCATTACCCAGGCCGTATGCGCTAAGCAGGCCGGCATCAGAGGGAATAACGATGTTTCCGATCTCAAGCTGACCGGCGATGGCGCAGGCGTGCTGGGCACCGGCTCCGCCAAAGGCCACAAGCGCGTAATTTTTGGGATCATAGCCTTTACGAAGCGATATTTTGCGGATTGCATCGGCCATCCGTTCGTTGGCGATCCGGAGAAATCCCTCCAGGATCTCCCTCCGGCCGGAGTATGCACCGTCTGTGTTGCCCACCTGAGCGGCGATTTCATCGAGCTTCGTTCTGGCGGCTTCAACAGAGACCGGAATGTTGAAATTTTCCGGTACCAGTCGCCCGAGAAGCAGGTTAACGTCGGTAACAGTCAGCGGTCCTCCCGCCCCGTAACAGGCTGGTCCCGGATCTGCCCCCGCGCTTTCCGGCCCCACGGTGAGCTTGAACCCGTCGTACGAGCAGACGGAGCCGCCGCCGGCTGCCACCGTCTCGATGGAGAGGGCGGGGGCGGCCAGGCGGACATCGCCCACCCGGTGTTCAAAAATATAGTCGAAGTCACTGTCGTAGCGGGCTACATCGGTGCTGGTGCCCCCCATGTCGAACGATATCACATGATCAAAGCCCGACTGGGCTCCGACGGTGGCGGCACCGACCACACCTCCCGCGGGGCCGCTCAACAGGCTGTCTTTCGGGTTGAAACGATCGGCGCGTACCAGTCCGCCCGCGCTCGTCATCATCCGGAATGAGGAGAGCGACAGCTGTTCGTTCACCTGTTCCATGTAGCGTGTCAGAATGGGAGAGAGGTAGGCGTTGACCACGGCTGTCTCAGCACGGGGCAGCATTTTGATAAACGGGCTGAGGGTTGCAGAAGCGGCGATATACCGGAATCCGGCTTGCTTCAATAGGTCAACCACCTGGTCTTCGTGCGTGCTGTTTTTATAGCTGTTTGCCAGGCAGATTGCCACCGACATCTCTTCCGGTTTGTCGATCGTCTCCAGTTTTTCGGCAAGATCGGCCCTGTCCAGCGACAAGTGTACCGTACCATCGGCATCTATTCGCTCCCGCACTTCAATTACCCGGCGGTAGATCGGTTCCGGTTTTTTGATTTTCAGTGCAAACAGGTCCGGACGTTTCTGGTCACCGATACGCAGCAGGTCGCCGAAGCCTGCTGTTACCAGGAACAGCGTGGGGGCTCCTTTCTGCTCCAGCAGGGCATTGGTACCCCTGGTGGTGGCCAGCCTCAGTTCACACGGAGGCAGACGATTGCCCGGGGGCGTGGAGGTGACCAGGCAGGCGGCAAGTACGGGAGCTTCGAGGTTACATTGAATTTCAAACGAATCGGCCGGCGATACCGACACCGATGCCGGTAACGGGCGGTCCAGTCTCAGAATCGCACGTCGGGGATCATAGCTGCTTACACGTACCGTTTTATGATCCTGGTCCAACAGGTTAAACCGGAACCCGGTGATGAAATCCGGCGGTGCGCCCCACTGTTCATTGATCTTAAGGGTTTTGCGATCACCTACTTCGGTGATTGCGCCCCGGAGGGCACTGCTACTGAGTACCTTGGTTCTCCTGAACTCTCCGTGTGGGTTCAGGGCAATGCAGTCGGTAAATGTGCCGCCGGTGTCGATCCAGATCTTCCAGTGATCCATAAGGTTGTGATGATCGGTTTCTCAGCCGGATCGATCCTGAAGCAGCAGGTAACGCAGGCGGTGGCGTTTGGGATCATGCGTCCTGTTCCGCTGCCGTTTCCTTGAACATCGATTCGTCTGAGGCGTTCAGGTTTGTCAGCACCAATAAGGTGTCCCCCTTTTCCGGCAGAGGCTTGTTGTCCACGGAATAGGGGATCACCTGCCTGGATGTGGCTTTGATTAGAAACAGGGGCACGAACTTTGTACCGTACTGTTTCTCGAAATCCTGCTGCGTGAAATTATTTTCCACCTCGTGAAGATCCATAAATGAACCCTCGCTGAGTAGCTTGCTGATCGCTTCATAGTTCAGCTGTTCATTGAACAGGATACGGCCGCTCAGGGAGTCCGGCACCTCCCGGTCACTATGCTTGATCTGAGATCCCGAAGCCAGCTGAAATACCTCCGAGGAGCCGAAAATGTCGGCAAATCGAAGCACGGCTAGGGAGTTCACCTCGTCGTTGGGTGTCAGCGCCAGGAGTTTGCCGATTCCGTCCAGGTCGATTTCATCCAGGGCATATTCCGCCAGGATGTTACCGTGCCAGGTATCCACCCCGAGCTTCCGCACCTTGTTGATGTTGGACCAGTTCGTGTCTACCACCTTTACCTTGAAGTCCTGTTCATCCAGCATCGATGCCAGCTTTCTGGCCCAGGGATGGGCACCGATAATCATGATACCGTGGGGCGAGGGTTTGGCGACATTGAGCCAGCGGGCGACCGGTGACGCTGTAAGACCGTATATGGTCACCGTCGCTATGATGACGATAAAAATTATCGGGACCAGTTCACTGGCACTGGCATATCCGCTGTCGGCCAGCTGGATGGCAAACAGGGAGGAGATGGAGGCGGCCACCACTCCCCGGGGCGCCATCCAGCTCAGAAACAGTTTCTCCATGTTGCTGATCCGGGAACCGATCGTTGAGAGATATACCGAAAGCGGGCGTGCTACGAATATCAAGATGACAAGGAAAACCAAAATATTCCAGTTCAGGTTGGCAATCAGGTCGGCCAGTTCCACCCGTGCGGCCAGTAATATGAAGAGCGCTGAGAGCAACAGTACCCGCAGGTTTTCCTTGAATTCGACAATATGATGAATACGGGCCGATTTCTGGTTGGCCAGTGCAATACCCATTACAGTGGTGGCCCACAGGCCCGACTCGTGCTGCAGGGTGTGTGAAATAACGAATACGCAGAGCACGATCATAAGGTTTACCGGGTTTTGGAGGAAGTCCGGTAGCATATACCGCTTCAGCAGCATATAGATAAGCCCGGCCCCCAGCAGCCCGACCAGGGTCCCGAAGAAAACCGTTTTAACGATACTGGTAAAGGCAAGTGAGGTCGCCTCAGTCAGTCCACTGGTGAAGATCACTTCAAAAACCAGCACCGCCAGAAGTGCCCCGATCGGGTCGATTACAATACCTTCCCATTTCAGGATGGAACTGACGCGCCCTTCCGGGCGTACCTGTCGCAGCAGGGGAATAATTACCGTGGGACCGGTAACCACCAGGATGGCGCCAACAAGTACCGAAAGTTCCAGCCCCAGGTCGAACAGGTAGAGCGCCGAAACGGAGGTAATCACCCAGGTTATCAGCACTCCCATGCTCACCAGTTTTATAACCGCGCCCCCGATGTTTTTCAGTTCAGAAAATTTGAGGCTAAGTCCGCCCTCAAAAAGAATAATTCCGACCGAAAGGGAGATAAACGGCGGCAGGGCCTCCCCCATCAGATCGTCGGGGGCAAGAATGCCGGTAACCGGACCGGCAATAATGCCTCCTATCAGTAGCAGCAGTATGGCGGGGAGCTTGGTACGCCATGCCAGCCACTGGGCACCTAC
>JAWVZC010000098.1:0-12423 GCA_033722415.1 Balneolaceae bacterium
CTCCACTTCGGGTTTTCCGGGAAGGGCTTCGAACTGATCTATGCAAAACCGCTGGAGCGTAATACGGCGTCATGCCGTGTCCTGGAAAAGGCGGGCTTCCGTCATACAGATACCATGCCGAATGATGAGCCGCACACGTTGAAAGGCGACATGCTCAGGATATACGAGATTACTTCCGGAGAGTGGCATAACCAGGCTGATACTCCTGAACTTAACTGTTCATATCCTCGCACCGATATTTGAAATTAACTGGTTCAGGCATCTGAACGGTGATTCCCGGTTCCTCGAACTGCTGCCATGCTGTTGCCGGTTATTTCCGGGGAACCAGCAAACGTTCAAAACCGGGGGATTGCCAGCGCCGGATTCCATCCTCACGGTTTTGTTCCATAAACAGAACCACACTCGGCATCCGGGATACCAGTTCCAGCGCCTTCTCCGGTCTCAATACACTTGCAGCTGACGCATAGCTGTCGGCCGTGATGCCATCCGGGGCAATCACCGTAACCTGCCGGCGGTCAGTGAGGCCGAGCCCGGTACGGGGATCGATAATGTGGGAATACCGCACCCCGCTTATCATGACATGCTGGAACAAGTCGCCTGAAGTGGCCACGGCTTTGTTCGAGAGCTCAAGCATCAGTTGTTCGCGAACACCCGATCGGTCGTGTGTCAGCACCTCCACCCTCCAGCCCCGCCGACTGGGGGGAGGATCGCCGAGTGAAATATCTCCGCCGCCGTCAACAAGGGCTGCCTCGATACCGTGCTGCCGCAGCACGTTAAGTGCCTGGTCCACGGCGTACCCTTTTGCGATACCCCCGAGATCGAGCTGCATATCACCGGTTGCAAGCGTAACGGTCTGATCGGCGTGGTTGAGTTTCAGGTGCCGGTAACCAACCCGTTCCCCAACCTTTTTCAGTGAATCGCGGGAGGGGAGTGAGGGATCGGGTTGCCGATTCATCGCCCGCCAGAGTGTTACGTAAGGTCCCACAGTGACATCGAAGGCGCCACCCGTTTTTTCTGATACCGTCCTGGCATGGTCCAGCACCCTGAAGAGGTGATTCGAAACGCGCACGGCAGTATCTTTCCCGGCGGTACGGACCAGCCGGTTCAGTTCGCTGTCCGGTTTATAGTCACTGAGAATGTCGTTGAGTGATTCCACGCGGGCAAAAGCGGCGGCAGCGGCGGAATCGGCCAGGGCTTTCGAATCGGCATAAAGGATGATGCGAAACGTAGTACCCATGTGGCGACTGGAATATTCGAAACGCCCGGTATCCTGGGCCCAGACCGCAGTTGTCACCAGCAACAGAATGGGTAACAGGAAAATTACGTGCCATTGCGGCTTTTTACGGATGTACATGGGCCGAGTACTGTCAGGAAATTAACTACACCCCGCTGAACGCACTGAATCCACCGTCCACCGGTATTACCGTTCCGGTTACAAAACGGGAGGCGTCGCTGGCCAGCCAGATGGCGGTACCGATAAGCTCCTCTTTTTCGCCGAACCGCTTCATCGGTGTGTTGTCCACGATTGTTTGTCCCCGGTCGGTAAGCGAACCGTCTTCATTGAGTAGCAGATCGCGGTTCTGTTCCCCGATAAAGAAACCCGGGGCGATCGCATTTACCCGAAGTCCATCTCCATACTTTTGGGCCAGTTCCGTAGCCAGGAATTTGGTGAAGTTGTCTACCGCCGCCTTGGCAGCCGAGTATCCCAGCACGCGTGTAATGGCGCGGTCGGCGGCCATTGACGAAATGTGGATGATCGAGCCCCTTTTATGCTTGATCATATCTTCACCGAAAATTTTGGTGGGATGGTAGGTTCCGAGGAAGTTCAGGTCCATCACATTTTCCAGCGCTTCATCCTCCAGGTCGAGGAATGAATCTTCGGGATTGATTGTAGCCCCCGCCATGTTACCGCCGGCTGCGTTCACCAGGATATCGATTCTCCCCCAGTTATCCATCACCTTGTCCCGGGCTGCTTGCAGGTCCTTTTTGACTAGCACATCGGCCATCAGCGGAATCGCCTCGCCCCCGGTTTTTTCGATGTCATTGACATTTTCTTCCGCGGAATCCCGGGACCGTCCCAGTATGCCGACTTTCGCCCCGGCAGCGGCCAGGCCCTTCGCCATGGCGCCGCCCAGAACCCCGGTTCCCCCCGTTACAATTGCCACCTTTCCCGTCAGATCAAAAAGATTATCTTCCATATAAATCAGTTACTGTAATTACTCTGTTTTCAGGCTATCTAATGAAAGCGATTATTGCGATAAAAATCCATCTCAAATGGATGTTTAAGAATGATTTGCGTACATTTTTTGGCGCATTCGCAACCCGTGCTGCGGGATCCGGTTAACACGGCGCTATTCTGCTAGTTTGAACGATCCGAATAAAATCGATTTATTGACGGCATGGTTGAGATTGCGACTATTTGTGGCAATCAAGCGGGTGACTGCGGTACACAGTCTACAGGAACGGAACTTAACAGTTAGGATATGTTAATTTAACAATTTCTTAACGTTAGTTGGTTAGTTTTGCCGCTTATTGATCAGCACACAAAAAACTAAATGTAAAATCTTTCATTTTATGAACAGGAAAAGTTTTGTCTGCTTACTACTGGTATTACCTTTCTTTGTAATCTCATGCGGTTCGGGTGGTGACGGCGACACACTTTCCGGTAGGATCGAAGTTGACGGCTCCAGTACGGTATTTCCCCTGACCGAGGCTGTTGCCGAGGAGTTTCGGAGCGCCGAACCTGAGATCAGGGTAACGGTCGGTTCGTCCGGCACGGGGGCCGGATTTAAGAAGTTTTCACGCGGGGAGATCGATATCACGGATGCTTCCCGTGAAATTCAGCCCAATGAAGTTACCGCTTTGGAGGGTGCCGGAATTGCCTACCAGGAGCTGACCGTAGCACTCGACGGTATAGCCATCGTGGTTCACCCGGACAACGACTGGGTAAATGATATAACCGTGGAGGAACTGCGAGCGATCTGGGAACCCAACAGCGAGGTAATGCAGTGGAGTGACATTCGCAGCGGGTGGCCCGATGAGGACATTCACCTGTATGGACCCAACACCGCCCACGGAACGTACGATTTTTTTACGGAGGCGGTGATGGGAGAGTCGGGATCCAGTCGGACCGACTACAACGCCGTTTCGGATTATAACGTAGCGGTCCAGGGAATTTCAAGCGACCAGTATGCGCTCGGTTACTTCGGGCTGGCCTATTACGAGGAAAACAGTGAGCAGCTGAAACTCCTCGGGATCGACAACGGGGACGGACCGGTGAAACCGTCACTTGACACCGTGAAAAACGGAACCTATGCTCCCCTCTCCAGGTCGCTTTATATCTACGTTTCCAAGTCGGCGGCTGAACGTCCTGCGGTGCAGCGCTTCGTGGAATTTTACCTCGAGAATTCGGGCACCCTCGCCCAGGAGATTGGGTACGTACCTTTACCCGATGAAGAGGTCAAAAAACAGCTGGAGGCGTTCCGCTCATTCCACTCCGACGCCGCAGGGTCACAAACTTCAGAATCGGAATCAACAGATTAAGTGAAATTACAGGCAGCCCCGTTCTCGGGGCTGTTGCTTGTTCCCGGATCTCATGATTGATAACGAGAAACTTATTGAGAAGGTTCTGGCCGCGTGTGCCTTCATTACCATTCTCACCACACTCGGCATCATCCTGATCCTTATTGTAGAGGCATACAGTTTCTTTTCCGATGTCGGGTTCACCGAGTTTTTCATCAATACCCGCTGGACACCGCTGTTCAGTGAAAAAAATTACGGGATCCTGCCGCTTATCACCGGTACCTTCCTGACCACGTTCATCGCCGTGGCGGTGGCTCTTCCGATCGGGCTGACGATTGCCATCTACCTGAACGAGTACGCCCCGTCCCGGTTCCGGAAAACGGTGAAACCGCTGCTGGAGATCCTGGCCGTGGTACCCACCGTCGTTTACGGTTTTTTTGCCCTTATGATCGTGACCCCGTTTTTGCAGACGTTCATGCCAAACCTGTCGGGGTTTAACGCCCTCTCGCCGGGTATTGTAATGGGGATCATGATCATACCATTTGTGTCATCGCTGAGTGAGGACGCCCTGAATGCGGTTCCCAACTCACTGCGCCAGGCGGCGTTCGGGATGGGATCCACAAAGTTGCAGACTGCGTTCCGTGTCATGGTGCCGGCCGCCTCCTCGGGTATCATTGTGTCAGTAATTCTGGCGCTTTCGAGGGCTATTGGCGAAACGATGATCGTTACGATTGCCGCAGGACAAAATCCCCAGTTTACGCTCGACCCCACGGTGCCCATTCAGACCATTACCGCCTACATCGTGCAGGTGAGTTCCGGCGACGTACCCTACGGAACCGTGGAGTACAAGACGATATTTGCGGCAGGAATTACGCTTTTTGTCCTGACGTTTATCCTGAACAATATCAGTTACTGGATTAAAACGAAATACCGCGAAAAGTATGAATAGAGCACGTATCAACAGGCTCAAAAACTCGGCTTTCAAGGTAGTGGGCGTCAGTGCCACGATGGTGGGACTGGTGGCCCTGGCCATTTTCATAGCCGTGATTCTTTATATGGGGTTTGACCGGCTGAGCTGGGAATTTATCGTGAGTCTGCCGTCCCGTTTCGCCGAACAATCCGGCATCTATACGGCATGGATCGGTACCGTTTGGATCCTGATTTTTACGACGTTAATCTCTTTTCCGCTGGGAGTAGGCGCCGGGATCTATCTGGAAGAGTACGGCAAGCAGGGAACCTGGAGCTCGTTCCTGGAAATCAATATCGCCAACCTGGCGGGGGTACCCTCGATAATCTACGGGCTGCTGGGGCTCGAGGTATTTGTGCGTATCATGCAGCTGGGGAATAGTATACTTGCCGGGGCCCTCACGCTTTCGCTGTTGATTCTGCCGATTATCATCGTTTCTACGCGGGAGGCTCTGCGGGCCGTGCCCTCCTCCATATGGGATGCTTCCGTTGCCCTGGGAGCTTCCAAGTGGCAGACGATATGGAACCAGATTTTGCCGGCCTCCATAGGGGGAATTCTGACCGGGGTGATCCTGGCGATTTCCCGGGCCGTGGGAGAAACGGCACCGCTAATCGTTATCGGGGCGCTGGCCTATGTGCCGTTTGCCCCTTCCAGCCCGATGGATGAGTTCACGGTACTCCCGATTCAGATCTACAACTGGGTTACCCGGCCCCAGCAGGAGTTCGTCATCAATGCCGCAGCGGCCATTATCGTTTTATTGTTGATAACATTTGTAATGAACGGAATTGCAGTGTATTTAAGGAACAGGTGGCAGAAGAAAGTAAACTGGTAGTTTTGAAAATGATAACCCCCGACAAGCCGTAACGCGCAGGACCCAAACCAAACCGACATGGAGACCAAAACCCAAAAGGCAGACCGAACCGACGTGGAAAAGAGTCCAAAAACAGACAAGCAACCGAGTCAAGAAGAAGCGGAGTACAAGTTGCAGGCCAAAAATGTAGATGTGTTCTACGGCGATTTCCAGGCGATTGAAGATATCAGCCTTGATATTATACCCAACTCGGTGACGGCGTTTATCGGTCCCTCCGGGTGTGGTAAATCAACCTTTCTGCGGCTCTTCAACCGGATGAACGATTATATCGACGGCTTCGACATGAACGGGAAGATCCTGCTCGACAACAAAAACGTCTATGCGCCTTCGGTACGGGTTGAAGAACTTCGGAAAACGGTGGGCATGGTGTTTCAGAAACCCAATCCGTTTCCCAAGTCGATTTATGAAAATGTCGCCTACGGGCTTAAAATACAGGGGATCTCGGACAAGGAGTATATCGAGGAGCGGGTCATCGAATCGCTGAAACAGGCCACCCTATACAGCGAGGTAAAAGACGATCTCAACAAACAGGCGTTATCGCTTTCGGGAGGACAGCAGCAGCGACTCTGTATTGCCCGGGCCCTGGCGGTAAAACCATCGGTGCTGCTGATGGATGAACCGACTTCGGCACTCGACCCGATCTCAACCGGTAAAATCGAGGACCTGATTCACGAGCTGAAGAAAAATTATACGATCGTAATTGTTACTCATAACATGCAGCAGGCGGGCAGAATCAGCGATAAAACAGCATTTTTATACATGGGACGGCTTATCGAGTACGGGGAAACAGAAAAAATATTCACAAATCCTGAAAAAGAGCGCACACAGAATTACATTACAGGGAGATTTGGTTGATGTATACCGATGACTCAGGAGAATTAAAAGAATCAGCACCGATGTCACACTTGGATACCGAACTTCGTCTGCTTAACGACGATATACTGGAAATTATGTACCTGGTTAAAACCCAGCTGGAGAAGGGCCGCAAGGCACTGCTGGAGTTCAATGAAGAGCTGGCCCACGACATTATTGCAAATGAGCGACGTGTGGACGCCCTGGAATTGAAAATAGACCGCGACTGTGAAAATATCCTGGCTCTCTTCAACCCGGTGGCCGTGGATCTGCGTTTTGTTATTGCCTCACTGAAAATCAACTCCGACCTGGAACGGCTCGGCGATCATGCTGACAGTATCGCTCGGTACATTATCGAATATGGCCGGCCGATCGACGAGAAGGTGATTGACAAGATGCGAATCACCGAAATGTACGATACGGCGATCCAGATGCTCAGCAATGTGTTCAGCGCCTACATCGCCGAGGATACCGACAAGGCCCGGAAGGTGTTTGCCAAAGATCGAAAACTGAATGAGATCAATGAACAGGCGGCTGACTATACGGCCAAAATGATCAAAAAGGACCCGGATAATATTGAGCTCTACCTCTACCTCTTTTCCATCATCCGTAAACTGGAGCGGGTGGGGGATCTTACCAAAAATACGGCTGAGCAACTGGTGTTCCATATTGAAGCCAAGGTCCTGAAGCACAAAAAACTAAGCTCCAAAAACAAGAAAAGCGGCGACGATACCAATTCCGCAGGCAGCTGATATGCTTTCTGCGATCGGATAAAGGTGCACGATTGGGGCAAAAAACAGCGGCTTAACAAATTCGTTCGAACGATATGCCGGTAATCAGTACGACGGCTCTTATCATATAATGAAATTGAAATCCCTGAACCAGACAGACGGTTCGGAAGTATTCGATCAGCACACTCACAAATAAAATATAATATCACATACACATGAAAACGTCAGGTATTTTTGGCGTCCTGCTACTGGTATGGACGTCAATCACCGTTGCACAGGAAAACAGTAACAGTATCGGGGAATTCAGCGGGGTCATTTTCAGTGACTACTACTGGATTGCCGCCAGCCACAACAATGATATCGAAGGGGAGAACGGGTTCTGGATCCGTAGGGTGTATTTTACCTACGACAAAGAGCTCGGGGACTCCTTTTCGGCACGTTTTCGCCTGGAAGGCAGCAGTCCCGGGGATTTCCAGTCGGTAAGCAAGATCAGTCCGGTGGTCAAGGATCTGTATCTTCGCTGGCAGAACGGGCAGCACCAGATAGAAGCCGGGATCTCCTCCACACCGACCTGGGGGCTCGTTGAAGATGTCTGGGGATATCGTTCGGTGGAAAAATCACCCCTCGATCTCCAGAGTTTTTCCAGTTCCAGAGATTTTGGATTATCCTTTGAAGGTGAACTGGATCCGGAGGGCCGAATGAACTACCACTTCATGTTCGGCAACGGCAACAGCAACAAATCCGAAAATAACAGGGGTAAAAAATTTATGCTCTCCCTGGGATATGAGCTAAGCGATCACTGGGTCGTGGAAATCTACGGGGACTACAGCGACAATATCCGGAAACAGGACTGGGTGACGCTACAGGGATTTACCGGGTACCAGTCCGATGACCTGAATTTCGGGTTTCTCTTTGTGCACCAGCATCGCAAGAACCAGACCGCATTCACCACCGGCGACAGGATGGATTTGAACCTCCAGCTGGCTTCGGCATTTACCAATTTTACGATATCCCCGACCACCAGAGGTTTTTTCCGGGTTGATCACAGCTTTGATCCGATACGCGGGGTGGAAGACACCGACTACTTTCCTCTGAGCAACCTGGCGCCCTCCACCATAATCATCGGCGGTGTGGATTTCGACCTGGGTCAGAACATACACCTTATGCCCAATATCGAAACCGTCTTCTATGAGGAGAGTGACCTCACCGGCATTACCCCGGAGAGTGGAGTGGTTCCCCGGCTGACGCTCTCCTACGCCATATAAACAAATAACGGAGGGGGGTGCCGGTTCCGCATTTGACCGGAGATCGGCAGATGGTAGTGAACCTTACATATTAGAGTTTCTGCATCACCAGGGGAATATCAGAACCTGATGCGTACCTTGCGGTAATAATGCCTGTTTGTTGACGGAAAACCGGCTGATGGAACGGTATTTCTGGACTCTTGGCCCTGTCTTCGGACAGTGGGGAATAAGACGCTTCTTCTCCAGGTGATACTGCCATGATTGGTTCGAAAGAGCTGGGAAACAGACCATGCCGCTGGTTGGGCTCAGGAAGACAGAACCGCAGATGTTCTTTAGTTGAGAAACTTGTATCATGTCCACCACGGGATATCCGGGAAATTTTGACCGTTAACCAGGCTGAAGTGAAGTGACAGAAGAGGCAAAAGCACCCACAATCGAGCAGATCAGGGAAGCAGCGCAAACCTTGTCCGGACAGGTTCGCCGAACTCCCGTTTGGCAATGGAAAAGTGACGTCGCTGCCCAGCTGGCCGGAAAGGAAACGGAGATCTGGCTGAAAATGGAGCTCTTCCAGCATGCCGGCAGTTTTAAACCCCGTGGTGCCCTGATGAATATGAACAATCTCTCCCGGCAGCAGCTGGAACGAGGAGTTACGGCCGTCAGTGCCGGCAATCATGCCCTTGCGGTGGCCTATGCCGCCAAATCGATCGGAACTACGGCAAAGGTGGTGATGCCGAAATCGGCCAACAGCTACCGCTTGGAGAAGTGCAGGGCACAGGGAGCGGAAGTAATCCTGGTTGATGATGTACATACCGCATTCGATCGTGTTGAGCAGATCAAAGACGAGGAGGGACGGGCCTTCATTCACCCGTTTGAAGGGTATCTGACCGCACTGGGGACCGCGACGGTGGGGCTGGAGCTTCACGAGGAGGTACCCGACCTGGATGCCGTTGTGGTGCCGATCGGGGGCGGCGGACTCTGTGCCGGAATATCCTCCGCCATCAAGCAGTTAAACCCGGGCTGCAATGTGTATGGTGTTGAGCCGGAAGGGGCCGACAGCATGAGCAGGAGTCTCACTGCCGGTGAACCTGTTTCTATCGAATCGGTGGATACAATCGCCGACAGCCTGGGATCCCCGCATGCAGCCCCCTACAGTTTTGCCGTATGTCGGCAATTTGTGGATGACGTGGTACTTGTTTCAGATCGTGAACTGGCGGAGGCTATGAAGATGACCTTCGAAGAGCTGAAACTGGCCGTGGAGCCGGCCGGAGCATCAGCACTGGCAGCGCTGGCCGGACCGCTTCTGAACCGTGTTCGGGGTCAGAAAGTAGGATTGATCGTATGTGGTACGAACATGAATAGCGAAGGCTTCTGTGAAATACTGAATCAATATCTCTGACCGACAAAACAATCCAACAATTCTGTAAATCTGTAATTCCATAGATTCACATGCCGATAGACCTGCGCAGTGATACCGTCACAAAACCTACGGAAGGGATGCTCCGGGCGATGACTTCTGCCGAAGTCGGGGACGACCTGTTCGGGGAGGATCCCACGATCAATGCACTGGAGCGGAATGTAGCGGCACTGTTTGGTTTTGAAGCGGGGTTGTTTGTTCCGAGCGGCACAATGGGCAATCAGCTTTCCCTGAAGGTGCTGACCGAACCAGGTGATGAGGTACTGATTGAGAAAAACGGGCACATCATACATTATGAAGCTGCCGCAGCTTCTTTCATCTCTTCGGTGCATCTCAATACGGTTGCGGGAGAGCGCGGCAAGCTGGCGCCCGGGTTGCTGAAAGACCTGCCCCGCGGGCAATATCTGTGGGAACCACACACCCGGGTAATTGCCCTTGAAAATAGCACAAATAAGGGGGGCGGGGCGTGTTATACCAGGCAAGAACTGCAGGACCTTCGCGATTTTGCCGATAAACACGATCTTTTTATTCATCTTGACGGAGCCCGGATCTGGAATGCGATAACAGCTACCGGAATCGATCCCCGCTTTTTCGGCAGCATAGCCGATACTCTGAGCGTCTGCTTCAGCAAGGGGTTGGGGGCCCCGGTCGGTTCCATGCTGCTATCATCGGAAAGCCGTGTACAGGATGCCCGTCGCTATCGCAAGATGCTCGGCGGGGGAATGCGGCAGGCGGGGGTACTGGCGGCCGCCGCCGACTATGCCATTGAACACCACTGGAAACTGCTCAAATTTGATCACTGGCGGGCAAAAAAACTGGCCCGGGCCATCACGGAATGCAAAAAATTGTCAGTCGATCCCGAAACAGTGGAAACAAACATCGTAATTTTCGACCTGAAAAAACAGAAGGCGACAACGGCCCTGAAAAAACTGAAGGAGGAGCATGTCCTGATGGTGCCGTTCGGTCCCAAAACGCTTCGGGCGACGTTTCATCATCATATCAGTGACGAAGGCCTGGAGTATACCATCAGCATCCTCCAAAAGCTTTTCGGGTGAGTACGGCCATTACAGACGCCAGGGCTGCCGATCACAGCCACTCGCCGGTTGACGTATTCAGGTTTCCGATTGTTTCGCTTCCAGCAGCCGATTCATGAGGCCGGTAACTGCTTTTCTGACAAAAGTGCCGGTTGCCTGGTTTATGACGGTAAGGCTGTTCTCTTCGGCCACGGAGGTAGAGGTGCCTTCCCAGGCGATCACGCCGTCAGAGCAGTCCCAGACTTGTATGAGCAGTACGGTTTTTCTGGTTTCATAGGTGTCGACCTGCTCGCTGTTCAGTGAGATACTGCGCGTCTCTTTTTAGAGCGCAGGTCCTGAAGATCCACTTTCATCACATACCGGGTGTCAAGAGCCGTCCCCAGTTTCACGGCAGCCTTTTGGTCGATGATACCCGTTTCGTTATACGTATTGATCGTTTCCCGGTAGAACTGTACAAGGTCCTCTTGGTTCAGCTTGCGTGCCGTCTCTTCGGGGTCCAGGAAGTGCAGTATTTCGTCCCTGTATAGCCAATTTCGAACTGATGAGGTAACGACGTCATTGAATTTCTTGATATCACCCGTCAAGGGGGGCAGGGCTATCCCGTAATCGTTCAGCTGTTGAACAGGGAGCGGTTCACTATCCCCGGAAACCGAGGTACAGGTATGGATGGGGGCGCTGCACGAGGTCAGAATCATCACCGGAATAGCGAGTAATGTGAAACGGGTACGTAACATTTGGTATCCGGTTTTTTTGTGGTTTGAATGTTGCATTGGGTCGAAGCCACGCCACGGGATAATCGTGATCCTGTATCGAACCGACCAGGATACCTCTACGTATGTTGGAGAGGGTTTGTTTTCGACATGACCGGCATGTTGGTCTGGACCAACTATTTGGGATCATTTTGCCGGTGGAGAGTGGTATGAGCGTTAGGAAACCATATTCAGACTTTCGCAGGCGGGGGTACCCATTGCATGCCGGCAGGGTGATTGCCCGTGTGAGCGGCACGCGTAATCGTGTAAACAGGAACCGATGTTACAGCTTGTTGTAGCCGCCAATACAGGCCACTCAGATGTGATAATACAAGCGGGGAGCCTCTGTGTTCAGGCCTCGACCTTCCGCACCGCGTTGATCGATTCCTCCAGCTTTTCAACATAACGATCGATCTCCTCGGCGGTAATGATCAGGGGAGGAACAATGCGGATGACATTACCCTTGGTACAGTTGGTGATGATACCGCGATCGAGCATTTCGTGCACGATCTCACCGCACCCGAAGGAGAGTTCCACGCCGATCATCAGACCCAGGCCCCGAACGTCCTTGATGGCACCATCCAGTTTGTCGGCCAGCTCCCGGAGTTTTTGCTGGAAATAGGCTCCTTTTTCGGCGGCCTGCTGAACAATCAGCTGTTTTTCCATCTCTTCGAGCACCGCAAGTGCAGCCACACAGGCAACCGGGTTGCCTCCGAACGTGCTGCCGTGCATGCCGGTATCCATGGCAGCAGCCACCTCCTCCCTGGCCAAGACCGCGCCGATCGGGAAGCCATTGCCGAGGGCCTTGGCAGAAGCAACGATATCGGGCTGTACATCGAAATGCTGGTAGGAGAACCATTCGCCCGTTCGTGCCACGCCGGTTTGTACCTCATCCACGATAAATGCCGCGTCATGTGTGTTACAGAGATGTTCAATCGCTTTCATAAAATCGTGTTCCGCGACGTGATGCCCCCCGGATCCCTGGATCACCTCCCGGATCACCCCGGTAGTGTTTTCATCAAACGCCTCCTCCAGGGCC
>JAWVZC010000099.1:0-12365 GCA_033722415.1 Balneolaceae bacterium
AACAAAAAATTTCCGTAATTTTAAGGGAGTTAATCATGGCGGGAGATTTGGTTAAGTTTATGTTGCGCAACGACTTAAATATACTGAATCTTCCGCTTTTTTATTCGAAAAAGTACCTTTTCTTATCTCGAACTCACGTTAAATAATTGTGAGAAAAGCGGGTTAACTTCCCTCCCGCTTCTGGTCGTTTATTAAGCCAGTACCACTGGTAAATTAAGTGTGATTTTTATTACTTGCCCTCCGGTGATATCACGGACTAACAAACGGGCCTATGATTCTATCGTTATTACTGTGGGTTGTCGTTGCGGTAATTGCCACGGCGATTCTCTGGAAAGGGAGCGACTGGCTGGAACACTCCGCTGAAAGGCTCTCAACCTACTATGAGTTGCCGGATATCGTGCAAGGGGCCCTGGTCGTAGCCGTAGGCTCCAGTTTCCCGGAACTAGCCACTATGGTAATTTCCACTCTGCTTCACGGCGAATTTGAGCTGGGCGTAGCGGCCATTGTGGGCTCCGCCATATTCAATATTTTGGTAATTCCGGCCGCTGCAGGACTGGTAGCGAAAGACCCGCTCCAGTCAAACCGAGACCTGGTTTACAAGGAGGCACAGTTTTATATCATCTCGGTGGCAGTGTTGATCATTACCTTTTCGTTTGCCGCGATTTTCAACCCCGTTTCTTCGGACGGGGATACCATACTCGGAGAGATGAATCGTACCCTGGCGCTGATGCCGCTGCTGCTGTACGGGTTCTATATCTTTATCCAGTACCAGGATACGATGGAATATGAATCGGAACTGGACCCCACCCAGATCAATCCCCGGAAGCAGTGGGGCATACTAACCGTCAGCCTGGTGGTGATCCTGATCGGCGTGGAGATGCTAGTCAGGGCGGCCATAGAATTCGGCAATCTGCTGGGGACCCCGTCGTTTCTGTGGGGCATTTCGGTGGTGGCCGCCGGTACCAGTATCCCGGATGCCTTCGTCAGCATCCGCAAGGCGCAAAAAGGCGATGCCGTGACTTCACTGGCCAATGTGCAGGGCAGCAATATATTTGATCTGCTGGTTTGCATCCCCCTCGGTGTGCTGATAGCCGGGGCCACGGTGATCAATTTTACGGTAGCGGCGCCGATGATGGGGGCCCTTACCTTTGCCACGCTACTGCTGTTCAGCTTTATGCGTACCGATATGAAACTGAATCGGCGGGAGTCCGCTGGTCTGTTCCTCACCTACCTGCTGTTTCTCATCTGGATAACGCTTGAAAACTTCGGGGTGATCGACTCCATTCCCTCCCTGCCGGCATAGCCGGTAAAAGATTGGTCCGTAGATTGCCGAGATCCAGCCCCCCGATAAAAATTGGTTACCGGTATATGCCATATTATTATGCATTTACAGCTATTTATATTTGAATTTTTGCCTGAAAACAGGATATTGATAACCGGGGGGGATGTCTGCCGGGGAATGAATAATGCAGGGAGTGCTTGGTGTCGGTTCGCAGGAGAAACGGGCGAATGAGAGGACAATTTTAACGTAGAGATGGAACTTAACGGGATAGACGCCGATGAATGCTCTGAAAAAAATATGGTCGGGACTCAAATGGATTCTTCTGGTAATCGGGGGTATACTCGGGTACCTGTTTCTCTCACAACGAAATATTGATGAGGAGATTGAAAAGATCGACGAGCAGATCAAACGGAACCGGGAGAAGGAAAAAGAGCTGAATAAAAAGATCGAGCAGAAAAAAAGGGAGATGGAGCAGACCGATGTTGATATCAAAGAGAAAGAGAACGAGATTCAGCAGGTGGAAAAAGAACTGCAGCAGGTCAGGAATAAGGTGGAGCAGGAGTCCCTTCGAAAAGATGCCAAACAGAAAGCCAGTTACCTGAAAAATTTTGCCAAAAAACGAGAGCAATGAGACCAACAATCGCCATATTACTGTTTCTGTGGATCCCGGTTATATCCCACGCACAACAATCCGCCCCGACCGATACGACCTGTTTTACCCAGGAGGAGATCACCAGTCTGTACGAGGGGCTGCGCGAACTCGAGGTATCCGACTCACTGAAGACGGAAAAAATAGCGCTACAGGAAGATCAGATTACCAATCTCCGGGCAAAGATTGAACAGTTCGCGAGCCTGGATTCTCTTAAGGAGGAGAAGATCAATACCCTGAACGACCGGCTGAACCTGCAGGAAGAGAAGATCTCCCTGCTTGAAAAGAAGATCAGGCGAAACCGGTATAAACATATTCTGATGGGCGCGGCGGGGGGCGTGCTGCTGGGAGTGCTGATCAAGTGATAACAAGGTATCGGGCCTGACTCCCTTTCAGGTGCCGCCCTTACCCTTAAATTCGGCCGGCTTTATGCCGATCATATTCGTCCGCCGTTTAACGCGGGCAGATGCAGTTTTTTCTGATCCGTGCTGTGCTTACCTTTCAACGGCCAGAACCATCATCATCAAACTATCTGCCTATTTTACGATGAGCTACACGCTGTCCGATTTTGACTACAAGCTGCCCGACCGGTTGATCGCCCAGGAGCCCGCAGAGCCGAGGGATCACGCCCGGCTGCTGGTCTATGAGCGTTCCAGCGGTACGATTACCGACGACTACTTTTACAATCTCCCGGAATACCTGCCTAAAAATGCCACCCTGGTGGTAAATAACAGTAAAGTTGAAAAATGCCGCCTACTGTTTGATGACGGGGGGCGGGAGATCTTTGTACTCGAGGCGATAGATTCCGGTACGGTCCGCGCAATGGTGCGGCCCGGGAAAAAGTTCCGGGAGGGCAGCAAGGTGCTGCTCGCTGATGGGATATCGGCCGAGGTTCTTTCCATTGATGATGAGGGCATCCGCACGCTCCGGCTCTCCCCCGGGTTGAATGATCCCATCTATGAATCGTTCAGGTATACCCCGTTTCCCCCGTATATCGAGCAAAACGAGAAACTTTCAAATGAGTATCAGACCGTGTATGCCCGGGATCCCGGGAGCAAAGCCGCCCCGACGGCAGGACTTCACTTCACCGACCGTCTGATTGAAAAAATTAAACAGTCGGCCGTTGAGTGGGCGGAAGTGACCCTGCACGTGGGGCTCGGTACGTTTGCCCCGGTGAAAACCGAGGATATTGATGACCACACCATGCACAGCGAATGGTATGAACTGGATGAAGAAACAGCCTCTCAACTGAATCGTGCCGGCCACATTACCGCCATCGGTACCACCAGCATGCGCGTACTTGAGTCAAATGCGGATCGAAATCGAAATTTTACTCCCGAAACCAGGGAAACCGACATCTTCATTCGCTCGGGCTACCGGTTTAAAGCGGTCGATTCATTGATCACCAATTTTCACCTGCCGAAAAGCACGCTGCTGATGCTTGTCGCCGCATTCATGGGATTTGAAGAGATGCATCGTGTGTACCGTCATGCTATAGAAGAGGAGTACCGGTTCTACTCCTTTGGTGACGCAATGTATATCAAATAACCGAAAATATGGAGCCCATATGAAGAAAATATGCTATACAATAGCCACTTATTAACTACCTATTACCTGTTATTAAGTATTTATTACTTATATATTAAAAGCATGTGATAAATAAATGTTGATCTGTATACAGGTATTCTCTTATATTGATAACAGTTGATTCAAAAAGGCCTCGGAAAACGAGGCTTTTTCTTTTTGCCCACCGGCCGATCGGCATACTCAGAGCTTTAGGTGCCCTTTTCACATTTCGATTGGTCCGGCCATTACCGCGAGCCGTTCAAGCACCAAATTATGTAATTATAGTTGTACTATGTTTTGCCCGTCAATCACTGTCAACATGTCCGGCAGATCCTTCAGCGGAACTATATGCACGATATCTCGTCTCTGCCTCAAACAGTGGGCTCTGGAAAGGATTAGCGGATCTCCGTTAATTAAGGATGTTTCCCCCAAAAAGTGAGTAAAGAGGTGTTGTTACTTATATATTAGTGTTATAACTTGAATAAAATTTGTATCAATGGGAAGTATCAGGCTATATTGTTAATAGTTGATACAAAAAAAGCCCGCTACCAAAGTTTCGAATCGATCTCTCAACACCTCTCTTTACGGAATCGATTTTTTATAGCTTTATCATAAAGTCACATTAGTCTCTTTTCGAGCGTGGGGTGCTTTTTGTATGAAGGAACCCTGAAAGATTTCCGGACTGAAGAATGAAACATCTTCCAAAATCAACGTTGGATGAGGTGAAACAGCCGACTTTTTCCTGCGGATACCCCTGACTCAAATTCTGCTTGGTCCCTGTACTCCTCATTCACTTTAACTTTATGCCTGTTTGTGGCAAAGGGACACAGGCACCAGAATAGCTGCCGCCGAGCGGGCGGAAGCATGCTCTCTTAGGTGATAAATTAACCAACCCGGAATACTGCTGACAGCTTCCAGTTTTGAACTGTGATATCTGTGAATGTTTAAACCGCATTTCTGACGGGCATAATTTAACATAAACTCGGGATAAGAAGGCACGTAAAACGTTCTAACCGGCATTTCTCACCAAGAAATTGGTTCGTCGGTAAGGCGAGGGGTAATCGCAAACGAAACGTATATTGATACGTTGCGTGCGCTATTTCCACCTTCAACGCAGCAGACGGGACCATTTCGTAGTCCACTACCTACTGGTATCCCATTTGTAGTCAAAAAATAAATGCAACTCACAGTATATCAGAGCATTACAAGAAATATGACATAATTTTCGTGAGAAATGCAGGCTAAATAAATTTCTATGTTGATGGTGTAACATTATGGATGGGGCTCTCTACACCATCCCGAAATACGCGGGATTCCGGTCGAGATGACGAAAGCATTTGGAATTTTGACCTCCAAATAAGATCAACGGCGTCGATTGCAGCGAATTGGTGACGCTTTTCTACAGCGCAGTCGAGAACTCTCATCCCTCTTCCCAAGTTTCAACATGAAAATTCCTCCCATCTTTATCCCGGGTCACGTTAATTTGGATTTTCTGTAATGTGTTGCAATACATGGGGGTTACTTTGATACTATCACCGGAATTACTAAAACGGGAGGTAGTAAACGAGGAAATTGTCTTCCCTACAGCTCGGATTTTACGTCGGAGTTCGCCTTCCCAATGGACACTTTGCCGGCGATTACCACTTCGCCCTGCTACTACCGGAACCTTTCGGGTTAAAAACGTAGCGGATCACAAATTCAGAATAGAAAAAGCCTGCACCCTCTCGAGTGCAGGCTTCAGGTGCTGAAATTACTGTGCTACTGGTTGCCTTCCGGATTGTTCTGCTGCTGTTGCTGCTTCATTTTTTCCTTGAGGTCCGCCTGGTCCACCATCTGTATCTGGTTGCTCAGTTCGGTTTTCAGCTCTTCGACGTCGTCGTCAGCCAGCAGTTCGTCAATATCATCAATGCCGACTTTCTGGATCAGGTTGTAGATCATACGGTTAAAGAGCATCTGATGGGCCATGGAGCTCAATTGCACCAACTGCTGCTGCGGAACCTGAGCCCCGGAAAGTTTCACCTTGTTCAGGATAGGCTCCAGCATTTTTTCAACTTTCTTTGATACCTGTTTCTCCAGTTCCTGGGCATTTTCATTCTGTTTACTGGTAACTTCCTTACCTGAAGGGTCTACGAGTTTCATTGTTTTACTGGTTCATTGTTATTCTGATTTCTACCCTCATAACACGAACCAACAGGATATCAATCCTTTGGCAAACCATCAAATGATTAAGCGGGTAGTTCCAACCCTCCAATTTGCGCTGCCTTTCGCCGAAATTACGATAGCACGGAATGAATGAGAAGTTGAACAGGTTGTTTAGTTTAATGTTGAACAGAAAAACACAAAACAGATTTTGCTTCATGGGTAAAGTGACAATGGATACAGCTGAAATCATCCCGCAGGAAACAGAATACCCGGTGTTGAAACCGATACAGCGCCGCTGGAGTCCGCGCTCCTTCTCCGACAAATTGGTGGAACCGGAGAAACTGAACCAGCTTTTTGAAGCGGCGCGCTGGGCTCCCTCCTCGTACAACGAACAGCCCTGGCGGTTTATCGTTGCAACAAAAGAGGATCCGGAAGCATACAACCGGCTGCTGGACATACTATCCCCGGGAAATCAGCAATGGGCCGGGGATGCGCCTGTATTGATATTGACGGTGGTGAAAGAAACATTTTCCCGCAACGGCAAGCGGAATCGTGCGGCCGAGCACGACCTGGGTCAGGCGGTGGCCTACCTCTCACTTGAAGCGATTCGGCACCACCTGTACGTCCACCAGATGGCCGGTATCGATATCGAGAAAGCGCGGGAGACGTACGAGATACCCGCAGGATATCATCCGTTTACCGCCCTGGCCCTTGGATACCTCGGGAAGGAAACTCCCTCGGAGAACCGGAAACGCAGGGATTTCGATGAAATCGTGTTCCGCGGGGAGTGGAATGGGGAGTAAAACGCAATATACCGTGCCTCACCCTGTGGGAGGGTGTCGCACTTGTGGGATCTCGTTTACTCCTCGAAAACCAGGGCGTCCGGGTCGGCTCCGAGTGCTTCCAGGTGATCCATCATCGCCATATTGAACGGCATCGGTCCACAGATATAAAACGGCTGATCGAAATTGTCGATCTGTTCTTCCAGGAACGCTTTGTCTATGAACCCGTCCAGGTAGATATAATCGTCGGTGGGCTCGTCGGTGATCGCGTTGATAAAGTCATCTCCCAGCATCTCGCGGAACTCCTCTTCCAGGATAATGTCACGGTCCGTTTTGTTTGAAAAGACAAGCTTGTTGCCTTCGATATCCCCGTTTTTGTACCGGTCGCGCAGAATGGCGATAAAGGGCGTTACGCCCGCACCGCCGGCCACGAACACGCCGGGTCCTTTGTATTGTATGGTTCCCCAGGCGTCCCCAATAATGAACTGATCGCCTTTTGAGAGCCGGCCGATCTGTTTGGTGACCCCGTCGTGGTCCTCGTAAATTTTGATGATGAACTCCAGGTCGGGTTCCTCGTTCAGGGATGTAAAGGTAAAGGGTCGCTTTTCATCGCACCACCCCTCCTTGTTGATGGCGAGTTCGGTCGCCTGTCCAGGCTCAAATTCATAGCCCTTTGGTTTGTCGGTTCGAAACCGCTCCACGTCGTGGGTTACCTGTTCGATCTCCTTGATTGTTACGGTGTAAGACATAGGGATTGTGTTTTTCGATTTCTTTGGATTGATGCAGCGTGTTGGTGGTTGAAGGATATATTTACAACGAGTTGTGAACCGGTTGATCGTGTTACCGCTTCAGGTGTTGATCAAAAAAAGCGGTGGTTTTGGCCCAGGCATCTTCGGCGGCCTCTTCCACGTACCGGTTACCGGACGGATTGGCAAAGGCGTGTCCTGCTCCCTCGTAAATATGGATCGAATTGGTCACGCCAGCTTCGTTCAGCGCGGCTTCAAACCGGTTGACCTCTTCCGGCGGGATGCCGCTGTCTTCCTCCCCGAATATCCCCAGGATCGGCATCTCAAGTACCTGAAGCTGACCGGGATCGGTCACCAGCCGCCCGTAGTAAATGATGGCAGCATCGATTTGATCAGGCAGTGCCAGGGCGGTCCGCAGAGACCACCCGCCCCCGAAACACCACCCGATGGTGCCGACCCGGCTCACATTCTGTTGCCCGGTAAGGTAGGCATACGCCTGTTCCAGGTTCGATATCGCCCGGTCGGGGTGTTCACCGGCTTCCCGGGCCAGCTGGCCTGCCTTGTCCGGGCTTTCCGCGGATTCCCCCATGTACAGGTCTACGGCCAGGGCCTTGTAGCCCTGTTCTGCCAGGCGACGTGTCATCATCCGGATGTTATCGTTGAGTCCCCACCACTCATGAATGACGATAATACCGGGCAGATCGCTCCCGGACTTCTCCGGCTGCGCCATATACCCGGTAACTTCGGTGCCGTTTATCGTGGCATAGGATACCGTTTCGGTTTTTACCTGCTGCTGCGGCCGGTAGTCCGAAGAAGCGTTGACTACCGGTTCATCATCCCGGTGCTCACGTTCCATCCGGTCGATGAAATCGTTTTTTTCGCTACCGCATGATAAAAGTATCACTGCCAATACCAACCCAACTGTTTTCTGGATAAAGGTGTACATACTCCCTCTGATTTGATTACCATTGATCCAAACCCTTCCCTTCTTAAACAAAAAACTTCCGTCACAGTTCGTGATGTGAAGGATTTTTTTAAAAACACTGGCAGAAAGGGCAAAGTATTCCAGCGAGATTGGCAAGAAAGGGCAGGTATTGGCTTTTCGACCCAGAAAACGGGGAAATGATGGGTCACCCGTCCGGCCACAGACGGAGCGTTCGGACGGGGATTTTGGGATATTCAGTTTTGCAGCTGGAAGAAGATCGCCTGCGACATCTGCACGCGCACCGGCTTGCCGCGCTGGCGGCCCGGCGAAAACTCCGCCTTTTTAATGACGTCGATTGCCGCCTGGTCGCAACCACCGCCGATGCCGCGAATAACCCTCGGATTCTCGACTTCCCCGTTTTTATTGATGATGAACTGTACAATGACACGCCCTTCTATGCCCGCTTTACGTGCCATATCCGGGTACTCGATATTGGAGTAGAGCCACTCCTGCCCACCCTTAAGTTTCGGCATCTGTTCGACGACAACGAAGAAGTCCTCTTCCTCCTCGCTGCTCTCGTCCGGCGGCGGTGGCATCTCAAGCTGGTCCTGCAGTTGCAGGTCGGCATTGATATCGAGCACCTGGTCTTCCACAATCTCATCGTTGGGCACCTCAACCGGTACGGCGGGACGCGGAGGCGGCGGAGGGGTCTCCTCATGCTGGGTTTGTACGATCTCCTCCATCTTGACCACTTCCTGTTCCTCCGTCAGATCCACATTGCCGGTGTCTTGTGTAAACTTCACCTTGACCACTGCCAGCAAGAAGACAAGCACCAGTATGATTCCGGTTTCCAACAGTATGGTGTAGTATTTTCTGAGGTCGTACCTGGGTTTTTTTCTGATGATCGGCATCTTCCTTCTTCGCTTGTTACTATTTACTAATTATATAATACTATCTTTATAGTATTTAATCAACCACGCGGAGTCGGGGCGCTGTTAGGAATGTTAATACTACAGCGGGGGAATGGTAACCGGGGCCGTTCTGCCTTTCTTCGTCAGAACAATTTGCCACTGGTTGTTTTTCCGGGCCCGAAAACTCCCGGCGGAACTCAGCAGGTAGTAGTTCCACATACGCCGGAACCGTTCGGAATAGGTGTTCATAAGCTGCTCCCACCCCCGGTTGACGTTCTCGTGCCAGGCCATCAGGGTCTTGTCGTAGTCGGGGCCGCGGTTACTCCAGTCTTCCATGAGAAAAAGATCTTCGATAGCCAGGCCGATCTGTCGGATTGAGGGGATCATGGAGTTGGGGAATATATACTTCTCGATCCAGGGGTCGGTATGGGTTACCGAGCGGTTGCCCCCGATCGTGTGGAGTACAAATATACCCTCATCCGCCAGGCACCGATCGGCCACCTGGAAATAGGTGCGGTAGTTTTTCTGTCCTACGTGTTCGAACATGCCGAGGGATACAATATGGTCAAACTGCTCGTCGACCTCACGATAATCCTGCAACCTGATCTCCACCGGCAATCCGCGGCAGCGTACCCGGGCCAGTTCCGCCTGGCGGACGGACACCGTTATCCCCACTACTTCGCATTCATACTGTTCTGCAGCGTATGCTGCGAAGCCGCCCCAGCCGCATCCGATATCCAGGATCCGCTGGTCCGGTCCCAAGTCCAGTATCCGGCAAACATGGTCAAGCTTGTTTACCTGGGCCTGCTCCAGGTCATTACCCGGTTTCCAGTACCCGCAGGTATAGATCATCCGGGGATCCAGCATCACCTCGTAGAGGTCGTTGCCGACATCGTAATGCCGTTCTCCCACCTCAAAGGACTTTGATTCATTTTGGGGATTACGGAACAGGGATTTGAATTCATACCAGAGATGGTAGACGGCGGATTCGAAACGGCGGTGCAGGTCGGCACGCAGAATTCGGTAGAAAAACTCGTCCAGCTTTTCAACGTCCCACCAGCGATCCATGTACGATTCGCCCAGTCCCAGGGAACCCTCTCGCAAAATACGATCAAAGAACAGATCATTGTGGATCCGGATATCCCACGGCCGCGTACCGTTGATCGTGATATCGGCCCGGTGAAGCAGCTTCTCTATGTTGTTGCGTACTGATAAGGTCATCCCACCCTCCAGTTGCATGCCTGTTCTACGACGAATGGAAACGCATCCCTGTCACGAATCGTAGTTCTCGATAATCTGTTACATGTCCATATTTTAAGTCAAAGTACCAAATTTTATGGATAAATAGAGGATCTAATCCGTTTAATCGACATAGAGGAGATGGTAGCGGATTGCAGTATGGCCACAATTGCCTGTCAAAAGGGGTAAATCACTGCTACCTCATACACCAAACAGGGCATTGGTTTCGAAATGGGAGTTCAGGGCTTTCTTTTTGCCCTTGATTTGAATGTCTTCGCGGTTACGAATATGAAAGGTAATGAAACCGCAGGACTTCTCAAATTTCGTCATCAGTTTTCCCAGCGAAATATTGGATCCCGGAGATTCTATGTGAATTAAAAAGGTATCAAAGGTAATTTTCTCGATCTCCCCGTAGGCAATAGTGGTATTCGAAAAAATACCCTGTTCGGTAATCCCGTGTTCATCTATCGTAATCATACTCTTACTCTTGTATAAGTAGAAAATGGAGAATACGGAGGCCACTAGGATGAACAGGACCAGAAACAGGATTTTGGAAACTTCCCCTTCATAACGAGTTATGGTATGGTAGCACATATAGATCGATATCCCGCCCAGGAACAGGGAACCGAGATACCCGGTAAATTTCCAATGCGGTTTCAGTTTCGACGGTCAGTATTCCTGAATTTATGACAAGGTATTCTAACGTGAGTTCTATTAGACTTACCGAAGAGTTGTGAAGGGAAACTGTGTTGGTAATATTAATATTACCAGCCATCCCCGTAGACAGGCTAAACGTGAGTTTGGAAGGGAAGACTCCAGATGTCGAATCAGCCCCTGCGGGGTCGGTATTGCCCATCCTAAATAGCATTCCAGTCCTTGTGCTGACCCGGCCAGCACAAACAGACCCGTAATAGAAGCAGGCTTGGTAATACCACGCTGGCAACAATCTTTGTAATTTCAAACATGGCTAATTTTTATGTCCTCTACAAATTTAGCTGAACACCTGGAATATTACCTTGGCATTGACGTTTCCAAACAAGTTCTTGACTGCTGGTTGCGGCCCCTGGGGGAGTGGATGCAGTGCTCCAATACTCCAGCCGGCTTCGCTGAACTGACCGAATGGCTACGGGCCTGCGGGGCGGCCCCGGAGCACACCATCGTATTCCTGGAGAATACCGGGATCTACGACGACCGGCTGCTGGCGGCCCTGACGGAGGCCGGGTGGCGGTGTAGCGTCGAAAAAACCACCGTCTTGGATAAAGTGACGTTCGAGCATCACCGAAAGGAAGACGCCTATGATGCGGCCCACCTAGCCGAATATGCCGACCGGTTTGCCGACAAGCTGTCGGTGTGGACGCCGAACGCCGCCGACTGGTTACCCAACAAGCAGCCGTAGAAACCAAAGCCACGCAATCCGATCAACTACCGGTCACCAGTGAGGTCCTCGAAGAAGGGTGGCGCCGGCAACGGCAACTCTATCGGCAGCAAATCCCCCTCATCGAAGCCCGCATGCAAGCGCTGGTTGATGAGCACCCCGGTCTGGATCGCTACTACCGGCTGTTGACCGGCATCCCCGGAGTCGGGCAGGTTACCGCCTGGCTATGGTTGATTCTGTTTTACGGGGAGAAGAACCTCAACCCCAAGAAAATCGCCACTCGCTTCGGCTTCGCCCCGCACAGTTGCCAATCCGATTCTTCCGTACACGGAAGGACGCGCTCATCTGGGCATGGGGCCTCCCAGATGCGCCAGTGCATGGCCTTAGCGGCCCGATCGGCCAGTACGCATTACCAGAAATTTCGAATCTACAAGCAGCGCAAGTTGGATGAAGGCAAACCCTGGCCTGTTGTGCGAAACAATTTGATCAATAAACTGATTAAAATCATGTGTGCCATATGGAGCAGTGGGCAATCCTATGATCCAAACCATACCTCACGGTTCGACCGGCAAAAAAATGCTGCCTGACCCTTGAAAAAGTCATAGCATTCGACATAAGGACGTACCGAAGCTTACTGAATATAACGCGTTTAACGGTTAAAAAAGTAGTCTGTATATCATCCTGGACTTGTTTCAGGATCTCGCAAGGCCGTTGCCGTTGAGCTCAGCTCGTAACAAATCAACGCTCA
>JAWVZC010000100.1:0-12356 GCA_033722415.1 Balneolaceae bacterium
CTCCCTTTCTCGTCAGAGACGGGTACCTGGTTAGCCTGGGCACCCCGAGAGGGCACCTGATCACGGAACGGGAATACAGCAACTACCGGCTCGAGGTAGAATATCGGTTTGCCGATGAACCCGGTAACTGCGGGGTGCTGGTTCACGCCTCAACACCGCGGGCCCTGTACGGGATGTTCCCAAAATCCATCGAAGTGCAGATGATGCATGAAAATGCCGGTGATTTCTGGTGTATCGTTGAGGATATCACTGTTCCGGACATGGTAGAACGAAGGGGGCCGAAAGAGGAGTGGGGCATCACCGAAGGCAAAAACCGAAGAATAATCAACCTGACAGACGGATCGGAAAACCCGTTGGGAGCGTGGAATAGCATGCAGATTGAGGCGGTGGATGATTCGATAAAAGTGTGGGTAAATGGGGATCTTGTCAATTTCGGATACGATGCCACTGCCACCATGGGGCGCATTGCCCTGCAGGCGGAGGGGGCCGAAGTGGAATTTCGAAAAGTGAGGCTCACCCCGATAGAGCATATTAGCGATCAGAGGAAATAATTTGTACCTAAAAATGCAGATGTACCATCATAAACCGAACCAATAATCTGAAGTCAAGGACTATGTCTACAAATAAATCACTGCTCAACAAGTTGGAATCAAGCGCGTTACATTCATTCGTAAACGAGCACATTACCGTGCTGTTTCTTCGGGTTGCCGCGGGTGCCTTTATTCTCACGCACGGCATACCGAAAATCATCAAAGTACTGACCGGTGATTTTCAGTTTGCGGACCCGCTCGGTATCGGTGCCGGTATTTCGCTCATCCTGTCGGCGTTTGCGGAGGGCGTCTGCGGACTGATGGTATTGCTGGGGCTGGGAACCCGAATCGCCTCTTTTTTCCTGATCATTAATATGGCTGTGGCGGGATTTATTTTCCATGCCGACGACCCGTTCAGCGGAAAGGAAAAAGCCCTGCTGTTTTTGATCATTTTCATAGTTATGGCGCTGTTCGGTGGCGGGAAATATTCGCTCGACCATAAATTTTTCAACGAGTAGACCTATAACCGCCTTTAAAAACAGGAATTTAGGGACCGCTGTAAAATGTTATCGATCTACATTCGTTTTACCTGTTAAGCTAATGTTATTAAGATAACCAACGAGAGGTTACCTCATGCGAATTTACAAACAAAACAGTGCCTTTCTTTTATTGGCACTAGTGGCCGTGATGATATTCACCGGGTGTGCCACCACGGAGAACGGGAACCGTACAAGTGGCGGGGCCAGTGTGGAGTCGGCGTACGGCAGGTCCGGGGTGATCGTGGATAATCCGAATATTAATTTCACCGATTACCTGCGGCGGATCCCGGGCATCAGTGTTCGCGGCTCCGGACCAGGCGCTTATATCACCATACGAGGCATCAATACGATCAACGGAAATCCTCACCCCCTCTTTGTGATCGACGGGCAGCGGGTGGGACGGAATTTCAGCAGCGTGTATAACATGATCAATATGCACGATGTCAACAACATACAGGTGCTCAAGGGAGCCGAGGCGGCAACCTACGGTATCCAGGGAGCCGGGGGTGTTATCCTGATCAATACCCGGTTTTGACTGGTTGTAACCTCTGGACTCGATAAGAGTCGGGGGGGGGGGAATCCGCCCAGAAAATCATCAATAAAAATTAGGCGGTCGTTCGCCAGGGGAAATTTCTCTATCCTCCTGATACAGGACGGAGCGTCGGCGGGCAGAACTCTGAAAAAGATATCCTGTTTTATCCTAATCTTTATCTTTAATAAACTACGATATTTAATACACTACGATATGACACAGCTAACGCGCGCTTCACTACTGGGAATTCTGGCACTTTCGATAGCACTGGCAGCGGGATGTGCCGCCACGGGAGGCGCAGGCAGCGGTTCGGACCGAATGACCAGTGTTGAGGTCACCAATCCCAACATTCCGCTGGCAGACTACCTCCGAAGAGCTCCCGGAGTCACCGTACAGGGATCCGGTGCCAATGTGACAATAACGATACAGGGATCAAGCTCATTTTACGGCAGTTCCTCCCCGCTGTTTTACATCGATGACACCCGAATTGGGCGTGATTACAACGCCGTTCGCGGTATGGTAAACATGAATGACGTATCCAAAATCCAGGTTGTAAAAGGGGCCGAGGCATCCTCGTACGGGCTCGAAGGCTCAAACGGCGTGATTATTATTCACACCAAGCGTGCCAGCCAGGGTTAGCATGCTTTTCTCTCCAGGAAATTGGTTTGTATGCAAGGCGTCCCGGACATAGTACCGAAAGCTCATCGGGACTTTGACAAGCTATTGCCGGGAACATGGAAACAGACAGACCGCTTCCACAGCTTCCTGCGCACTGTGGCAGGTATTTCAGTACAAAATCAATGTAGCTACTTATGAACGAGGATATTGCACAAATCCAGCTTTGATTCTTGTTAGAAATGCGGGTTAGCGGCACCGCATGTGCCAGCCGACCTGGAAGTGACGGTGACATTGATTTTTATCTTTAAATGTCTCCCCGCAACGGTAAAAGAAACGCCCCGGGATGCTACCCGGGCGGTTCAAACTACCTGACCTGTTGAATCCAGAGGGGGCGAATCATAAACTGGTGACGGCCTCTTTCACAGCTTCCGTAACCGGCTGATCCCCTGAAACCAGGTCGAACTGTTTGCCAGAGAGTTCGGGCCTCTCTAACACTTCAGCCAGTACAGCGGCCACATCTTCTCTCAGGATCTCGCCCCGCTCAAGTTCGGGAGCCAGCGACACACGCCCGGTGCCGGGTTCATCCGTCAGCCGTCCCGGCTTGATAATGGTGTAGTCCAGCCCGCTGCTGCGCAGGGCCTCGTCCGCCTCCTCCTTGGCCCGCAGGTAGGTGCGGAATACCTCGCCGCCGTGCGGATTCTTAGTTCCCATGGCGCTGATCATCACATACCGATTGATCCCGTTCTTTTTGGCTGCACGGATTAGTTTGATCGCCCCGTCCCGGTCCACCGTCCACTTGCGGGCGGCACCGCTCCCGGGTCCCGCACCTGCAGCAAAGAGAACCGCATCGGCCTCCCCTACGGCATCGGAAATATCGTCATGTTCTTCAACATCGCAGACGACCGGCTCGGCCCCGATTTCGCAAAGATCTTCGGCCTGCTCTTCTTTACGAATAATGCCGCGTACTTCGTGCCCGTTCTCTTTCAGAATAGGAGTAAGCAGCATGGCTATACTTCCGTGTCCGCCGACAATAGTTATCTTCATCGCTATCCATTACATTTTTAAGGTTACCGATTTTTTAAGTTCACATAGATAAGAAGCGCTTTTTCAGACTGCAAGCCCTTTAAGGGCCGCATATTATACGTTCTTTTCAATGTGGAAAACAATCCCATATCCGCAGGTAATGCCCTGCCATTCGCGCAGTAAATGATTCCCGCGTCAAAAATAAAGCACTGTACAGATTTCCCCACGGTACTCACCGGTAGAAGTAAGTTAAATAAATCGGCCTGAAGTATCGCACTTTTTGACCGCAGAACGCAAATGTCTTACGGCTATTCCACGATCGTAAACCTGCCTTCCAGCACGTCTTCAGAACTGCCACCTACGAACACGTTAAAATCGCCCGGTTCCACGACTTTTTCCATGTCGATGTTATAGTATGCCAGATGTTTCGGTCCGAGCTCGAAAGTGACCGTATTGGTTTGGCCGGGCTCCAGACGCATCTTTTCAAATCCTTTCAGCTCTTTGACCGGTCGCGTGACGCTGCCCACCATGTCGCGGATATACAGCTGCACGACTTCCTCCCCGGTGCGTTCGCCGGTATTTGTCACATCCACTGACACCTGCAGCGTACCGGCCACACCCATGGTGTCTCGACTTACGTTCATATTTTGGTACTCAAAGCTGGTGTAGCTAAGGGCGAAGCCAAAAGGGAACAGGGCCGAATTTTCAACATCGAGGTAGCGGGAGGTGTAGCTGTTATTCGGATCAAACGGGCGGCCGGTCATCTTATGGTTGTAGAAGTAGGGAATCATGCCCGCCGTTCGCGGGAAGATAACCGGGAGCTTTCCGCTGGGATTGTCATCGCCAAACAGGATGTCGGCGATGGCATTTCCCCCTTCGGTGCCGGCAAACCAGGTCTCCAGGATAGCCGGAATGTGCCGGGCTTCCCACTCAATAGCCAGGGGACGACCGTTCATCAGGACCATGACGATGGGCGTTCCGATTTCATGTACCGCCTTAAGCAGGTCCTGCTGCACGCCGGGCAGATCCAGGTGGGCGCGTACCGAGGCTTCTCCGCTCATGTTACGGGCTTCACCGACCACCATGACGGCTACATCGGCATTTTGGGCCGCGCTTACTGCTTCCTGGAAACCTTCCTCAGAGGAACCGTCAATCTCGGCACCTTTCACATAGGTAATATTCGTGGCCGCCTATACCTTGTTTTTTATTCCCTGCAGCACCGTCACGTTGTCTTCCGCACGGCCGGCGCCCGACCAGTTCCCCAGCAGGTGCTCTTGGTTGTCGGCCAACGGACCGATCACCGCCAGGTTGTCGATATTTTTTTGCAGCGGAAGCAGGTCATTTTCATTTTTGAGCAGCACTATCGATTCGCGGGCCACCTCGCGGGCCTTGGCGCGGTTTTCATCACTCAGAATCTCCTGCTTTTCGCGCTCAGTGTCGCTGTACCGGTAGGGATCCTCAAAAAGTCCCAGCCGGTATTTCATCTCCAGGATGCGCCGCACCGACCGGTTGATATAACCTTCCGGAATCTCTTCGTCACGCACCAGCTCCGGCAGGTGCTCGAGGTACAGCCCGCTCTGCATGTCCATATCCACATTGGCTGCAATCGATTTAAGCGCGGCATCACGCCCGTCCTTGGCATAGCCGTGGGTGATCATTTCGGGAATCGAGGTGTAGTCGGTTACGATAAACCCGTTAAAGTCCCATTCTTCATGCAGGATCTGGTTCATCAGGAACCTGTTACCGGTAGCGGGCACGCCGTTGAGTTCGTTAAACGCCGTCATGATGCTGCCGGCACCGGCATCGAGGGCGGCTTTGAAGGGCGGCAGGTAGACCTCGCGAAGCAGCCGCTCCGACATGTTGACCGTGTTGTAGTCGCGTCCGGCCACCCGGACTGCCTCCTGGACCAGCTCCGGATCCCAGCTTGCCGTTTCTCCCAGGGGAATCGGGAATATGGTTCGAAATCCATGTATCACATCAAAGCCGAACAGCAGCGGTATACCAAGGCGCGTTTCTTCGACGGCTGTTTTTTGCAGTTTACGGGTATAATCCACCGTAAAAGCATTAAACAGGGCCCCGACCCTGCCCTGCCGAACCAGCTCCAGGTAGTTGTCGCGGATCGTCGGGCCGGTGCTGGTCATGTCACTGGTAAAGAGGGTCATTTGCCCGACTTTCTCTTCCAGCGTCATGATGCTCAGCAGCGAATCTACCTTCTGGTCGATCTGCTGCTCGGTCAGTTGTTGTGCTTTGGCAGGCGCTGCAACAACGACCAGCAACAGTGCTGACAATACTGCCATTACGTGGATAGCTTTGCGTGGTAAACGATTCATAATAATTCTCCTTGTTTTCTGGGTATATTCTGAGATTATTCCTGTAACACAGATTCGATACTTCGTTCCCGGGCTTCCATCGTCTCTTTGGGATTTTTTTCCTGGTACTCATCAAGCCAGCCGCCCTCGAACCCGGCTCGCCGGAGCCCGCGGCGGATATAGGGATTTTCTTTCATCAGGTCCCAAATCAAACCGCTCCGGTAGTTTTCAATCATCAGCAGAATCGGACCCTGGTCGATACCGAGGTAATCTCCGTTGAACCAGCCTCGCTGCTCATCTACGATATCGCCGCGATCCATCTGTACATCAGTAAAGGTAAAAGAGGGGTTGAAGGCGTCTTTAAATCCATATTTTCCATAGAGCAGGTCACCATAGGTTTGCTTCATCATGTGCAGCGCGTCCACTGACCGGTATGGGGTAAACGGCATGGATCCCCCTGCCGCGGTGGGAGCGATGGTCCCGTCGTCATGGACCTGAAGCGCACTGGCTCCGCGTGCCCGGTAAGTGTGAAACGTCACCGACTGCCCGTTCACTTCGCGGGTCACATTTGCGGGGCCGTCGGAGGCCGTAAGTCCCCAGATATTCTTGCCGTATCCCCGGAAACCGTTGGGGTTGTCAATCGCATACTGCCGCTGGGCAAGGGTCGCACGCCGGGAGTTCTCAAAATAATCGATTCCTGTCCTGCGCATAAAGGCGTCCTGGATATCCCTGAAGTCGATCCAGATGTGGGAATACTGGTGACCGAAGAGGGGCGAAAAGTTAACATGCGGCTGCCCGTTAAAGGAATCCCACTCGTAGGTTACAGTCCACTGCTCCCAGGCTTCCGCGTTAATCGGGTGTGTGGGGGAACCCAGCGCCAGGATGTACAGTATCATCGCCTCGTTGTATCCCTGCCAGTGGGCATCGATAAATCCTTCTTCGGGGCGGTAACCCATACTGAGCAACGGCTTGTGGTCCTCCGAATAGAACCATGTCCAGTCGGCCCGGGTGTAAATTGAGTCTGCCAGGGCACGGATGCGCATTTCGGTTTGGCTGGAACCATCAAAATACTGCCGGGAGGAAAGCATGCCCGCAAAAAGCAGCGCCGAATCGATCGTTGACAATTCGACATTCCGATACCGGTGCCCGCTGTCCATATCCAGAAAATGATAATAAAACCCCTGATAACCGGAAACTCCAGTAACTTTGGGCCCAATGGGCGTATTCCAGAAAAACTCCAGGGTGGCCAGGGTACGGTCGGCAGCCTGTGTGCGGCCAATATAGCCCTTCTCAACTCCCACAATATACGATGATAGGGCGAACCCGGTGGCGGCGATGCTCGAAAACGGCGGATCCGGTGCACGATCGGGGATGAGACCATTTTGCGCGTTGGTCGTCTCCCAGAACCAGTTAAATGTGTCCTGCTGCAGGGTGTCCAGAAACCGGCGTTCTTCACTGGTAATCGTGTCAGCCGGTGCGGTGTTGTCCGGCGGAGTGGTATTTGGCGGGGCCGTCGTCGCCTTCTCGCTGCAGCCTGTACTGGCGCTTACCCAAACGAGAAGAAGAAGAGAAAAACCAATTAAGTAATGTCGGCGGTTGGACACAAACAAAGATTTACGTTATTTCGTGATATCATTTGTATTAGCCTTTAATGCCGGATGGACATTTTCTGGCACACGCCACTCTATTAGAGATCTTTGAAAAACTGTGATTTTGGCCTCCCCAAAACCCTCCTGTTTACACAAGAGAAGCTTATTTGACGACATTTCAAAAATCTCCAGTACTTTACTTTAAATGCGGGCTTTCAAAACCGAGCTTTTCCAACCCTTCCTGAATTTCGAGAGCCGACATAAACAGGTTCCATAGCAGGTTTGTTCGGTAATTTTCCATCATTACCACGATCGGGCCCTGGTCAATGGCCAGGTACCGTTCGGGATAGAACGACTCTTCCACGCTCATGGCATCTTAGAAGCCGTACTTGCCGAACATGTCATCACCGTAGGTATAGTACAGGTTGCGCAGCACATCCATGGAGTATCCCGGTGTGTATGGGAAGGAAGCCAACGCCGCCGTCGGTGATATCACACATCTGTCAGTATTTTCACCCGGTTTGTGCCCGGCATACCCAACACTGCCGTCATCATTTGCCGTATAGCTGGAAGTCAGCCCCCAAAGATCTGGTCCATATCCTTCACATTCGTTGGGATTTTGCAGGCTCCACTTCCTGTTGATCAGGGTGTGATTGACATTGTGATTCCAGTAATCAGCATATTGGTCGCGCAGGCCTCTCGGATCCAGACCGAGATATGAGTAGTGTGCCCAGAACAGCGGACCGCCGTACGTAAGTGCCCCGTTGTGCTTAAGACGTAATTCATAACCATAGGTTTTTACGGTGGTGTCGATGCGCCCGCTGCGGGCCCACCCATTGTGATAGACTTCCGGGGGAATACCGTGTGTCGGAGAAGAAGCAGCCAAAATGTAGGTGATTAGCACCTCATTGTAACCTTCCAGCGGGAAGTCCATCTCCCAGCCGTAGTCGGGCGACCAGTGCCAGTAGAGCACGTCTCCCCCCCCGCGGCGATACCAGTCCCATTCGACTTCGCGCCAGAGCTCATCTATTTTTTTTGCGAGTTGCTGTTCCCGTTCATTTCCCTCACGCAGATATTGCCGGGCCGTTAGCAACCCCTGCACCAGAAACGCCGTCTCCACAAGATCTCCCCCATTGTCCTTTTTGCTGAAGGGTTTCACTCGTCCGGTTTCGCCGTACATCCAGTGCGGCCAGGCCCCGTGAAACCGATCGGCCTCTTCCAGGAAGCGGGTAATCTTTTCCAGCCGGGCCACACCCTGATTTCTTGTAATAAATCCACGCTCCATACCGACTATCAACGCCATGATACCGAATCCGCTCCCCCCGGACGTTACCACGTTTTTATCGTTCTGCGGGTACACTCCGCTCATATGGAAGCGTTCACGAGCCATTCCGGAGTTGGGCTCTGCTCCCTCCCAAAAATACTGGAACGTGTTGTGCTGCACCAGCGTAAGCAGGGAGTCGGCTGTTAACCGCTGTTTTACGTCAACCGCATGTTGTGCATAACCTGGACTGCCTGACGCCAGTACCAGCGAAAGCAGTAGAAATGCGAGTACCGATTGGTATGCTTCTTTAGTTTTTGCCGGCATCTGTTTCATATTTCTCTTTACCGTGTTGCTTTTTCTGGTTGACACTGTTTACCAGCGAATGATTAAATAAATCCGCCTGTGAGGTAACCGGCTGGAGAACACCACTGTACGACCTCAGGAATAGTTCCACCGATATCTCATAAACGAGGCCGTTAAGAATATCCACCCGGTTGATCCGGCGGCTGAGCGATAGTTTGCTAAAAAGGCAGGTTCCGTTTCAACAGAACCTGCCCTGATTTTACGAGCTAGTAATTGGGATTTTGATCCATCTCTGAATTCAGGTCGAGTTCAGACTGCGGGATGGGATAAACACCATGCTTGTTGTCCTGGTAGTTTTTGCCCTGGGCGCGCAGCAGCTCTCCGGCACGTCCCTGGCGCTGAATATCGAAAAAGCGGTGCTGTTCCATCGCAAGCTCCACGCGGCGTTCATGCCAGATATCCTCCAGCAGTTGCTGACCGCTCGAGGTAATATCTGGCAACAGTTCCTGGGCTGTCATGGTGGATACCACGGTCTGAGAGCTGGTCGAAAGCTGACCATTGCTGAAAGTTTGCGAGATGCACTCGACCGTTATCGTAACCTGTTCCCCGGCATTCTTTGTCCTCATTTCGCTGTTGAAATCACTGACGCTGCTGACCGAGTTACCGTCAACCGATGTGATTAGGTCAATCGTATTAATCTGCAGGGTGTTATCCTGGTTGACGAGCTCCCAGTCAAGGCTTTCCAGCCCGGCATTGTCGGCGGGGCCGCCGATATTGGCATAGCGGATGAAGACCCGATCTTCCATATTTGGCATGCCAATAGTGTCTGCCATAATACTTGAAAGCGGTTCTGCAACCACGCCAATGGTGGCATCCATGCCTCCCCGTGCACGTTCGCGAACCATATTCACATAATTGCGTGCCGTGGCTTCATCACCCGTTTTCTGGGCGGCTTCCGCGGCAATAAGCAACACGTCAGCATAACGCAGGCGACGGATATTGGTACCGCCGTTAAAGGTGCCACTGGGGCTGTCAAGGGGTACGAAGGCTTTCTGGTTATAGCGCTCATCGGTCATGCCGGGATTGTCGCGGACGACATCCTCCTGACCGTACGACAGTGTCTCGTGCACAAACAGCATGGTGGACTGCATCCGGTGATCACCGGCTTCAAAGGCCTCCAGCAGGTCGCGGTTGGGGGTGTTGAATCCCCAGCCCAGGTTGGGCGTACCACGCACGCTTTGAATAACACCATATGGCGCTCCTCCGAGTCCTTGGGATGTGGCGACGGCCTGGATCTCAAAAATGGACTCTGATGAGTTTTCCCCTTCCGGTCTGAAAATCTCACTGAAATCATCCAGCAGGCTGTACTCCCCGGAGTTGATTACATTTTCAGCCATCTGGAGGGCTTCCTGATTTTCATCCTGAAACAGGTGCACTTTGGCAAGCAGGGCCTGTGCAGCGCCCCGGGTGGCCCGACCCAATTCCGAGGCGGGATATTCTGATTTAAGCGGCAGGTTCTCCATCGCGTCCGTCAGATCCTGCTCAATCTGGCTGTAAACCTCGCTCGCCGGCGTTCTGGGCTGGCGAAACTCTCCGGGTTCGAGGGGTTCAAGCACCAGCGGCACATCTCCCCAGGCCCGCACCAGGAAGAAGTAGAGGTACGCCCGTATGAATTTATTCTCGGCTACCAGCCGGTCCCGCAGTTCGGGATCCATATCTATATCCGGAATATTCCGGATGGCAAGATTTGTCCGGTAAATGCCTTGGTAATACCCTTCCCAGGTAAGCCGGAACAATCCGTTTGTGGGTGTAAAGGTAAAGTTATCGATCGACTGCATCTCCGGGTTGTCTGCCGGGGTACTACCTTTTGAGGCATCGTCTGAGGCGATATCTGTCAACCGACCCATCCAAATGAGTGCACCCAGAAGTTGCGCAGTTGCTGGTACGAAGCATTGGTAGCCTGAATGGCATGCTGCTCCGTTTCGAAAAAACTTGCCTGGGTTAATTCTGCCCGTGGTTTTTTATCGAGCAACTGGTCTTCACAACCAAATGCAATAACAAGCAAAACGACCAGCAAGAGGCTGCCTAGCTTTGTATTCAATAGTTTTGAATTCCTCATAACTGAAATTCCCTTCGTTCAATTAAAATTGGGGTTACAAATATCAATCATGCACTGGTTAAAACTCGAGTTGCAGCCCTACCGAGTATGACGATGGAACCGGGTAAGTACCGTAGTCTATACCGGTAGCGATTACCGCACCCCCGCCGATTTGGGGAGTATACCCCACATATTTATCAAACCGGAGCACATTGGTGGCATTTACAAATAACCGCATGCGCTGTACACTCAGCTGGCTGCTGACATCGACCGGCAGCATATACCCGAGCTGCACATTTCGAAGCCTGATGAAATCGCTGTCATAGAGAAAACGATCCAGCACTTCGTAATTATGACCGGATTCAGTGATGCGCGGCTCATCATTGCTGGTGCCGGGACCGGTCCATCGATCCAGGTAGTAGTCTTCGTAGTTCAGCAGACGAAATCCGCGGATCGCCTGCCGGGCATACACGACCTGCCCGCCGAGTTGCCCGTCAATATCGAGCGCTACGTCAAACTGACGGTAATTGGCGGAAAAGTTGAGCCCGAAGTTGAAGTCTGGTATCGGTGAACCGAGGTAGGTTTTATCGGCGTCATTGATCACACCGTCGGGTTCACCGGTCAGGTTGCCTTCGTCATCATACCCTTGATATCTGCTATTTTAATATCGCCGGGCTGTTCGCCGCCGCGGGTAGCGGAATTATTGATCTCCTGTTGATCCTGGAAGATGCCTTCCTGTTTCCACCCGTAGAACGCACCGATAGGATGTCCCTCCTCGGTTCTGGTTACGAATCCAAGTCCCCGGACATCACCGCCGAGTATGGCTTCATCACGGTCTCCCAGGGAGAGAACTTCATTGTGTACGGTGGAACCGTTGATTCCGAGCGTGTAGTTGAAATCACCGCTGCTTTGCCGCCACGTGAGGCTCATATCCAGGCCACGATTAAGCACTTTGGCAGCGTTAACTACCGGAGGGTTGACGACTCCCACAATTTCGGGGATGGGTACCTGCACGAGAATATCATTGGTTTCGCGCCGGTACCAGTCCACTTCCGCGGTAAGCTGATCTTCCCACAGGCCGATTTCCAGCCCGATGTCCAGCTGCTCGGTTTCCTCCCAGCACAGGTCCGGGTTGGCCAGGTCGGTCACGGTAGCCGCCGGCTGCAGCGATTGATCCGGGCCAAATACCGAAACAAAGCCGGAATTTACTGTCGGGATGGCTTCGCCGGCTGCTATCTTCTCGTTACCGATCACGCCCCAGCTGGCTCGCAGCTTTAGGTTATTTAACGGGTCTGTTTCCTGCATGAACTCCTCATTTGTGATTCTCCATCCAACAGCTACAGATGGGAACGTTCCCCATTGATGCCGCTCGGCAAACTTGGAGGAGCCGTCGCGCCGGAAGGTACCCGTCAGCAGGTAGCGGTCATCATACACATAATTGACGCGCGCCAGGTAAGAAATCATTCCCCATGATTCCGAGGAATTAAAATTGGTCTGGCTGTCGGCGTCACCGGCGTTCAGATACCAGAATATTCGGTCCTCACCCGGCAA